>JAWOLM010000145.1:0-4693 GCA_033853455.1 Nitrosotalea sp.
CTCTATCTGCAATAACTGGAAGGCCAGTCGAGATAGAAAACATTCGAAAAAATAGAAAAATTCCTGGTCTGCGACCTCAACACATGTTAGGAGTAAAAATTCTAGCAAAAATTTGTCAAGCCAAAGTAGATGGTCTGCGTGTAAATTCTACTAGTCTAAAGTTTATTCCTTCTAAGGGAATAGATATGGAGCTCAGGGAGGATGTTGGCACTGCAGGAAGCATTCCCTTGATTTTACAGATTCTGATACCGGCAGTCTCGCTTCTCAAAAAGAGATTAAAAATTTCAATTACTGGAGGCACTGATGTGCCATGGAGCCCGACCGCAGATTATACGAAATTTGTGTTGGGTAAGGCATTTTCAACTATTGGAATTGATTTCTCACTTGATATTAAAAAACGGGGATATTATCCAAAAGGCGGTGGATTGATAGAGACAGAAATCATCCCATCTAAAATTATCAAACCTATTTCACTTACAGAGCGTGTAACAAAATCTGTGAAAATGTTGTGTTCCTATAGCAAGATATCAAAGGATATGGTACAGCAAGAGACTAGTAGAGCAGAGAGAGCTCTTGAAGAGCAAGGATTCAAAGTAGAAGAGATGGTCAGAGAAGAGAATGCATTAGACAAGGGATGTTCAATATTGTTATTTTCACATGATGATACCTCGGTAATTGGTTCTGATATAATCTACCAAAAAAATATGGCAAATATTGGAAAATTGGTAGCAAACAAATTTTTAGAATCAAATTTAGGAGTAGATACTTATCTTTCGGATATGCTAGTTGGCCCACTCTCACTGATTCAGGAGACTTCGGTCTTTCGAGTAAACAAAATTACAAACCATTTGGAAACAAATCTTTTTGTCGCGTCAAAGATAACCAATTGCAAGTATGGAATAGGCAAACTCGATAATGGTTTTGAAGTGCGAATAGTTGGAAGCTTAAACTCCAGAATGCAGTAACGCCGCCATGAGAAGTATTGCTATAGATACTATCACGGTGATTCTTCCCAGTGTAATAATTTTTGAGCGTATCTTCTGTAAGCGCTCTTCTGAGATTTGTCCTGACTCGATTTTCTTTTCTACTTCCGATCGAATCAATCTTACATGTATTGCAAATGTTATCAGTAAGATTATTACAAGAATTACTTTGACTACCAAAATCTCTCCGTAAGTTGTTGAAAGTATTAACGATGGCTTGCTTAGGAGATTACTAGAATTGTATATTCCAGTTACAATGAGCGCTATTAATGAAGGAATGGCAATCTTGTTGAATTTTCTGCCCACACGAATCATAATTGAGAGTCTTCCCTCGATAGAATCGGAAAATGTCTTGAGAAGTGGGGCAAGAACTATTCCTATGAATATTGATCCTCCGACCCATATCGAAGCTGCAACAAGGTGCACCCACATGATCAGCGCATCAGAAATTGGCATGTATCTATACCAAAGTCAACTCATAATATCTATTATTATGATTAAACTAAAGTTTCATCAAGAAGGTTTTTTAAATCAATAAAACCCGCTAGTTCTTAGATTGGTTACTAAAGAGAAGGGAGTGTTAATCGCAGCTTTTATTGGCTTGGGTGGTCTCATGCTTTTCTTCTATCTCTATGCAAATTCATATCAACCACAACTACAACAAGTAACTATCAATATTCAGACTGTCAAGGTGCTTGATGTAGACAAGATCAATAATCGCGCGAATCTTGAAATTGATTATGTTCTTAACAATCCGACAACTGTTACTTCTACCATTTCAACAATCAATTATGATTTGTATGCAAATGGGCAAGATGTTGGCCAAGGTCATTACAGTGTTGAGGACATACCTGAGGCGGGAAGACCGTCACTGTTTCCAAATAGCAACATGACAGTACCAGTCAAGTTTGAGCTGGTGGATTCGCCTGACATATCTAACATCTATAATTCAATATTGAAAGGAGATCCAATCAAGTATGAAGCAAAAGGTCAGGTTACAATCGAGTCAACCCTTACCAGCATTGACAAAGATTTTGATTCAACTCTAGGCTAGCCAATACCCCAGCTTGCCTTCTTTTTAGGAGTAATTTTCACAAATGGAGCCTCGCCCTCCTTCCAAGGCATCGCTCGCACCCATGCATAATTTTTGTAAAAAATATCGTATAGTCGCTTGAACTCACTTCCCTTCTCAATGAAAGTTGCAGAACCCTGCGCTACTACTCCCTTGTGCTTTCCGGGATTGTAAATATCCACAGAAATTGCAATGTTTTTGTTCTTTTTTAGATTAGAATATTTTTTCGTATCATAATCAGTTGCAAAATAAAAGTAACCGTCCTCAAAATAGTATGTTACAGGAGCTATATGCGGAAAATCGCCAGAACTAGTTGCAACTCTACATCCTTCATTTTCCTTTAGAAACTTGATCTCTTTTGGAGTAAATTTTATCATATAGAATAGCACACATATGAAAATAAAAACAAATGGGCCGGGAGAGATTTGAACTCTCGACCACCTCCGTGTCAGGGAGGTATCCTAACCAGACTAGACTACCGGCCCAATAAAATACGACCTTGTCGCACACGTTATTAACGTTAAGAAAACAAGAGTAATATTCAATGTTCTAAATGGAGAGTACATGAATGGTGATTTTTCACCAGAAGAAAAAGATGGCTTTTACAAAGCAGTCTATTCAAGACGAGATGTAAGGTCACACTTTACACCAGAGCCTATAGACGACAAAGTATTGTCTAGGATTCTTAATGCAGCTCATCATGCACCCTCTGTAGGTTTTTCACAGCCATGGAACTTTATTCTGATAAAAGACAAGACAACAAGAAAAGAAGTAAAAGATTCTTTTGATAAGGAGAGGTTACGCTCTTCGAATCTAATTGAGGATCCTAAAAGATCCAAGTATCTTTCCTTAAGACTTGAGGGAATCTTGGATTCAGCTCTGAATCTTTGTGTCACATACGATCCTTCAAAGTTTGGACCTTTTGTTATAGGAAGGTCCAGTATTCCCGAAACTGGGCTGTATAGCGTTTGCTGTGCCATACAAAATCTCTGGCTTGCTGCAAGAGCGGAGGGCATAGGAGTTGGCTGGGTAAGTATTCTTTCAAATGAAATTCTTAAAAAAATTCTTGAAATACCAGAACATGTCATTCCTGTTGCATATCTGTGTCTTGGACACGTTACAAATTTTGCCGAAAAACCAGATTTAGAATCTGCAGGTTGGCTTAACAGACTTCCTTTGAAAGATGTTGTATACTATGAGAGGTGGAATAACGCAAGTGATCCTAACTGGCAACAAATTCAGAACATGATAATTTCGAATCTAGATTACGCTTAAATTCTTACCAAGTTTGATTTTGTTTGGGCTCGTGGCGCAGAGTCTTATTGACGCGAAACATGGATAGCGCGGTAGCCTCCTAAGTTACAGGTCGAGGGATCGAAGCCCTCCGAGCCCGTCTTCATCTCATGCTAGGTTTGAGTTGTTCCAGATGTAGAGCTTACAACATATTTGAAAATTTCAACAGTGTAATCTCCTTCAAAAATGTTGTATTCATGACCATTAACAGTATTTGCAACTCTAAAGTACTTTTCATAAGAGCCGTCAGAAGTTACGTTGGTTTGTGCAAAGTATACTGGCTTTCCGTTTTTGTAAATTTCTATATCGACAGGATATCCAGCTGCCGCATTTTGTACTGTCCCCCACACACATCCAAATGGCAACTTGGGATTTGGTGGTATATTCATCTGAATTACAGATTTTTGCATTGTAACATCACTTTCAGGCACTAGGTTTTGGGAAGTCATTGCATGTGAAATAGGAAATGTAAGACTTGGTATCAGTAGTACAGCTATTGCCATCACTGACAATACGATATACTTCACATCCGATGATTTTGCATCGTTAAATATTAAGATGACGTATGATTCTCATTAGATAGTTGGTATCAGAAGAGAAACTAAATGACGGTTGTAGATGTAATTGCCACTATGGAGGAGCTATTAGTTGCCCTTCGTGTAAAGAGAACCACGGTAAACACAGTTGCTCTCACTGCAAGTAAAGAATATTATTTCTTTTTGGCACTTTCTTTTGCTGCTAGTGCTTTGAGATTTGCCAATTCTGCCTTTAATTTTTCAATCTCAACAAGGGTTTGAAGACTAGTAATTTCTGCCTTGAGGCTCTCGATCTCTGAATCTTTGTTCTTCAGAGAACTTTGTAGTGTCTCCAAGTCAGCGCTAAGCTCAGCTTTTGCGTGGCTTAGTTCACTAGGACTAAGTTGTACAGTATGCTGTCTCTGACCGTAATTAGTTGCTAGCTTTTTTTTTTCATCATGGGACTGGCCATGGCTCTCAAGTTTGTGCATGTATTTTTCACTCTTGTCTGCCAGCCAGCATATTATGACCAGGAACCATGCTGCTGCTGCTAATATCAAGAAAGTGAATTTGCCTGCATCAGCTACTATGAAGTATACTATGGTCAGAGATATAGCAAGACAAGATGTTACAATGGTGGGTATATTTCCCATCAATTTATTCTTAAAATAGTGGAATATAACAGTAATGGAAATTTCCAAATAAGAAAATATGTTATAAAAATAGAGGGATTTTGCTAGTCACTGCTTTCTGTTGTCTTCGAATTACCCTCTAATTCTGGAACCTCAGACTGCAAAATCTTAATTTTCTGTAAAAGTTCGTTTCTAAGA
>JAWOLM010000146.1:0-2541 GCA_033853455.1 Nitrosotalea sp.
TGTAGTAAGAGTCTACGCACGTCTAGTCGAACTTGGCGCAGAAACACCAGGTGAGAACCCATACGTTGCAGAAATGTACAAGATGGCCTTAGAAGGCAAATTGTACAGCAGATCCATCCCATAAACAAGCGCAAAAACGCGCCTTTTTTCTTATTTTTAGAGATCAATTAATGCAAAATTAATGCACTCATTCAGGAAAAACTTAAAAGCAAATGCCTTTCTAAGAAATCCAAATGACCTTACCAAAAGGATTCGGTTCAGGTGGCGGAGCCTCCAGTTCTGACGTTTCCAAGATGATTGGTAGACGTATTGAGGACCACTTTGGAATAATCACAGGCATGTTTGTTGCCTTGTGGTTAGGTACATGGGGAGGAGTTGCCGTTGCAGTTACGTACTATCCTTGGGCATACCCACCGCCAAGCGCACACTATGCATTAACTGTGCTTACAATCATTGAGGCTATCGGATACTTACTGTGTGTCAAGGTAGCAACTGAAGGCACAAGCAAGGCAAAGACATACAATGGCGCTATTGCAGGTGTGATAGCAGCAATATCTGTAGCAGTAATACTGACAGACTGCTTCTTCTTTGGATAGAAGAAACACCCATTCCTTTCTTTTATTAAATACAAGACATAGCAAAGGCTCTGATCCTTGTTTCGCACCTCATAAAATTTTATATACATCACACATATCATTAGTAGCTAATGGTCTGGCTAAGACGATGTACTCACTACTTGTTCATAGTAGTGGTAGCAGTCAACTCGACCTTGTTGACAATCAACGCGGGAGACTACATCTTCTATACTGACTGGATGTGGACATCATATGTGATATTCACTTTATCACAATCATTGATGCTCGCAGTCGGTGCAGCATATTACCTTACGTTCACTGGTGTACCAGGAACGGCAACCTACTATGCACTGATAATGACAGTGTATACATGGATTGCAAAAGGAGCGTGGTTCTCTCTAGGATATCCGTACAGCTTCATCGTTGTACCGGTATGGATTCCATCTGCAATGCTGATGGATTTGGCATATTGGGCAACCAAGAGAAACAAACACATGTTAATCTTGGTCGGTGGTGTGCTGTGTGGAATGTCAATGTCGATGTTCAACATGATTAATCTATTGACAATAGATGATCCGCTGGAGACTGCTTTCAAATATCCAAGAACAACATTGCCGCCATACATGACTCCAATAGAACCCCAAGTAGGAAAGTTCTATGATAGTCCTGTAGCGTTGGGTGCAGGTGCTGGCGCAGTTTTGACAGTCACAATGACTGCATTAGGCTGCAAACTAACAACCTGGACCTACAGATGGATGGCCGCTTGGTCAAAGTGGGATTAATCCTCCCTTTTCCTTTTCCTTTTACTTTATTTCACTAGTCTACCATCAAGATATTTCCTTCAATCTCATTTTGATTAAAAAAAACTACACAACGTGTGATCTTTTCTTACCACATTACAGGAAATAATATTTCGAAATTAAACTATATTGAAGCAAGAATATAGGTTAATTTCATCAACACCACGACCCTTCGTAAAGTGGGCAGGAGGCAAAAGACAACTCTTACCAATTATCACAAATCATGTTCCGCAAAAATTTGAGAGATACTTTGAGCCATTCCTTGGTGGAGGAGCGGTATTTTTCAACCTTGTCTCGCAAGGAAAAAATGCCAAATGGTTTGTATCCGACCTAAATTCTGACCTCATCTTATCTTATGTGACAATCAGAGATAGAGTAAAGGAATTAGTAGTCGCACTGGAAAGACACTCTCTAAATTATTTCAAAAATTCAAGTTCTTATTATTATAAAATTCGAGAGAGTGATCCAACTGGACAGATTGAAAAAGTATCTAGATTGTTATTTCTTAATAAAACATGTTTTAACGGCCTCTACAGGGTTAACAGTAAAGGAAAGTTCAACGTTCCTCTGGGTAGATATGTAAATCCAAATATTGTAAATAAGGAAAATCTGCTTATTGTAAGCGAGATTTTACAATCAAAAGACATATCCATAAAATGTCAGGATTTTGAGGCCGCACTCAAGAATACCAGCGATGGTGATTTTGTTTACTTGGATCCTCCATACCAGCCCATAAGTGATACTGCAAACTTTACAAGTTATACAAATGGCAACTTTGATTACAGCGACCAGGAAAGATTGTACGCAAAATTCAAGGCACTTGATAAAAAAGGAGTCAAGATATTGCTATCCAATTCTAAATCTGAGGAGATAATTGAGCTCTTCAAAGAGTTTTCCGATGGTATAATAGAAATAAACGCAAATCGATTCATAAATTCAGTCTCACAAAAAAGAACAGGACATACAGAACTGTTAATTAAAAACTATTAACTAATCTTAGAAAATCTATTTCAGATAAGATAAAATCAAAGATATCTTAAGACTTGATTGAAATGAACAATGCAAATAAGGAGGACATTTTACAGCTTGCCAAATCGGCAAGCGTTGATCTTTTGGAGGAGAAAAAATCGCTACATGACATATTGCTGACATGCAAAAACATTGCA
>JAWOLM010000147.1:0-3160 GCA_033853455.1 Nitrosotalea sp.
TATCTGAGGGTGGGCAGACTACCCATCCTGCCATATTTGCAGCGGGCGATGCAACGAACATACCGTACAAACAGATTGTTGCAGCATGTGCAGGTGGTGCAAACGCAGGCCTTTCGGCATTCAACTACGTAGAGAAATTAAAGGGAAGGCCTGGGATTCGCGCAGATTGGAAAAAGACAATTGGAGACACAGTATTTCATTACTAGTATTTCCATATGTCTAAACCTCAAATCGCATAAAACAAATTTTGATCTTTTTGTTATGAAAATTACTTAAATTGTTTTATCTTTTTTCAAATTCTATTAATGCAAGAAACTGTGGTACTTGGCACCGTCAAGCCAGACCATATCGCGCTTATGTCTTGACCTTGCCACAGTTTCATCTTCCTGTCAGAGTTTATAGAATCTGCAAATTTTCATTTCCTTCTACCGAAGCTATTATCTATCAGTTATGATACATGATTGATAGAGATTGACAAACCAAAATTCTGAAGACTATGATTCCGTTTGTGAAAAGATAATGGACCTTGACTCTAAGGTACGATTCGTAGGAGTAATCAATGAAAGAGGTAAGCTCCTTGCAGGCGGTCTGCGTGATGGACTAAAGTCTCTTGAGGATCCTAAATATGATGAGATGCTATTCACAGAGGTTGCACTGCGGGCAAGAATGAGAAAAGAATTTGACTCTCAGCTAGGTAAAGTCAAGTTTGCAATGTCAGTTAGAGACAAGGTAATAATCATGAGTTTTCCAATCAACGACCGGGAGATACTTTACGTGTCAGCAAACACTGATCTAGATTATGGAAAAATACCAAGCATGATTTTAAAAATGATTTAAAATTTATTGGTAGTGCTTTACTATGGGAAGGCAGCTGTCTATTATTCTGAGCACTTCAGAGCGGACAACATTTTTGTCAATTGACACCCAGACTGTATTTTTGGCAAGTGTAAACGAGATTGTCTGAACTTTCTCGCGCTCTTCCCAGACAAATTTTACATTTCCAAGCTGCCTGTTAAACTGCGTTGCCATCCCTCGCTGCGTTGCAAGATGTGTAAACCTATTTCTTGTATTTTTTGTACTGAGCATCGGCTTCAAGTCGGCCCTTCTCACATAGGCTACGAGTCCGCCACTGTTATTGATAATACCAGCAAATCTGACATAGCGACTGATAGCACTTATCCTTTCTACGACATCCTGAGCCTCTACTCTATTCAATACCGAAATTCTAAACATTTGATATTTAACTATTCAGAATCTTGATGATGGTTCCTAAAACATTTCTGAGCCAAGGGATAAAAAATTTAGATTTCGCTAATTAACAATGAATGCAAAAACTAGTCTACGTTGAAAAGGACTCACCTTGCGATAATACCGATAGTCTTTGTGCTGTTTGTAATAGCATTTTCAAGCATTCAGACATCGCACTCTGTACTTACTTACAAGATGCTTGTTACCGTCAAGCCAGAACGAGACCCAATAATGCAGGGAGAATATCCTGTTATCGTAGGAACCGTTACGGATGAAGCATACAAAGGTGTGTCAAACGCCAAAGTGTTCATCCTCTTTGGGTCTGAAGCGGTAACTACAACTACTGATGATCAAGGCAATTTCAGATACCAGTCTGCAATTCCTGCAACGCCTGGAACATTTGAGATTGACGTCACGGTTACAAAGAATGGCTACATAAAACAACTTGCAAGCTCGACTTATACCGTTACGCCGTATCCTACTACAATGAAAACTATCGCAAATGTAACCACCTCGGTTACAAATCTAATTTCTGGTCTACCAGTTATTGCAGGAAACTATACTGTATACTTGGGCAAGGTAGCACAATGGAATCTTGAGACCACATGCTTTGTGGACTTTGGAGACAAGTACATGCGTTTCCTAAAAACATGCGACTTGTATAGCATGGATCCGCAAGACTTTCAGATAGACCAAAAGGTAATTCCAATGGTTACGGTAATCCAGTACAACAATACCTACAGGCTATTCCCAGACAATGTCTACAATATTGCATACTACTTGGGAAATGAAACTGCAGAAAACTATGTTTCAAAAACTTGGCAGAATTATACTGCCCCCACCCAGAATTAATTTTTAAAATTAATTTATCGATAAAAACTGAAAGGTTATAGAAAGTATCAAATACCAACTATACACCACATCAAATCATGAAAGAAGAAGTTGTAAAACTAAGCAATATTGAAGTAGAAAAATTAATTTCTGCAATCAAGCAGCATTTTGCAGATCTTGGGCTGCAGATAATTCATGAAGAAAAGCATGACGGGTACTGGAGCATTAAAGCGCACAAGGGGGGTAAACTGTCTGTTATCACCGGAAGCATAAGGGATGTGGATATACTCATAACTGGTTCAAACAACAACTATGACCTCAATTTTAGAACTGGGGCATGGGGAAGAGACATTGCAATTCCAGCACTTCTTGCAAGTGCGGTCTCTATTGGAGCAGGTGCAGTAGTAGCTGGAGCAGAAGCATATAGAGCACACAAATTTGAAAAAAACTTTTGGGAATGGCTAAATCAAAAAATACAATCTCTCAATGCAACTATGAGTGCGCCCTCTCAAACATCTCAAGAAAAAGTGTGCAACAAGTGCAATTTGCCACTTCAGGCCGGTGCCAAATTCTGCATGCACTGTGGCTCTCCACAATGAAAATCTGCCTCTAGATGCGAACTGTATGTTTACAGTTTAAACGGTATCTTGTTTTTGGCAACAAAGATTACAGTAAGAAATGAGATTAGAAAGACAATCGTTATGGCAGGACCGAACTCTGGGACAGTTGCATTAGATGAATTTGTAACACTCTGCACTACTATCTCTCCTGTCATCCAAGGATGAATTGTACAAAAGTAATCGTACGTGCCCGGATTTATGAACATGAAAGAATACGTAGTGTCAGGACCTATCGTCCCACTGTCAAAGATAGTACCACTATCATTTTCTGATGGTTTGCCACTGGTTACCGTATGTGCAGTGACATCAGAATTTGTCCATATCACAAGCGTCTTAGGTGACACAGATATAGTATCTGGCTCATAGCAACTCTTTGCAGAAACGCAACTATCACTTGGTTGGCTACCTCCAATGATATTTACTGATACGTTAGAGCTTTCTGCATATGCATATGACATTAT
>JAWOLM010000148.1:0-24710 GCA_033853455.1 Nitrosotalea sp.
AGCGATTCTCCACTTGTCTGGACATGAAATTTGAGCTGCATTGATTTTTTATCTTTTGCATGGAATCTCTCTTTTACTATTTTTGCATAGATTCTTCTTGCTGCTCTAAACTTGGCCACTTCTTCTAGAAACTCACTTGTACAGCAAAAGAAAAACGATAGTCTTGGTGCAAAGTCATCAATCTTGAGACCGCGGTCTACACATGTCTGTATGTATTCAATTGAATTTGCAAGAGTGAAAGCTACCTCCTGGATTGCATTGCAGCCTGCCTCCCTCATATGATATCCAGAAATCGAGATCGGATACCATTGGGGAACTTTTTTTGAGCAATATTCAATCATGTCTCCAATCAATCGCATCGACGGTCTTGGCGGATAGATGTAGGTATTTCTTGCAATGTATTCCTTCAGGATATCATTTTGTGTGGTACCTCTCAGTTGTTCACTTTTGACTCCTTGTGACTCGCCTGTTGCGATATAAAGTGAAAGTAGTGTTGAGGCAGTTGCGTTAATTGTCATAGATGTGCTTACCTTGTCAAGAGGTATTCCGTTAAAGCATGTCATCATATCCTTAAGAGATGTAATTGATACTCCCACCTTTCCTACTTCGCCTTCTGCATGGGAGTCATCAGCATCGTATCCTATCTGGGTAGGCAAATCAAAGGCCATGCTCAGGCCTGTCTGTCCCCTTTCAAGAAGATACTTGAATCTCTGATTTGTCTGAGCTGCGGTACCAAAACCAGTATACTGCCTCATAGTCCACAATCTGTCCCTGTACATTCCAGGATGAATGCTTCTGGTAAACGGATACTTTCCAGGCTCTTCTAGTTTGCTTTTTGGTTTTATTTTAGAGTCGTAGTATCGCTTTACAGGAATGTTGGAATCAGTCTTAATCTTGTCCATGGCATCACTTCACCA
Organism: Nitrosotalea sp.; assembly: GCA_033853455.1. Lineage (GTDB taxonomy): Archaea > Thermoproteota > Nitrososphaeria > Nitrososphaerales > Nitrosopumilaceae > Nitrosotalea. The sequence continues at coordinate 918 of JAWOLM010000148.1, forward strand.
ATTTTGAAATCTTGTCAGCTGCCTCAAAAGGATCAAGTGACTTGTCTTGTACCTTTTTTAGATATTTAGCATAAGTATTGCTTGAATTAAGCATGTTGCTCACTTTATTTTTGACATTATTTAAAACAATATCTCGCAGTTCTGCGTCAAGTCTTTGCTTTTCCTTTTCTTTCTTTGATTTTTTCTTCAAATCCATTAATTCTTGAAGCTTTTTTGCAAATTCAGTTATGCCCTTGTTTGATTTTGTCGATGTCATCATGACGATTGGATTTTTTTCTGACATACCGATAAAATCCCTCACAGAGTCAAAAAGTTGGTTTGCACCAGGCAAGTCACTCTTGTTGATAAGATAAATGTCTCCAATCTCAGTAAGACCTGCTTTTATCGTTTGTATGTTGTCTCCCGTGTTTGGATTGAAAACTACAACAGTAAGGTCTACAATTTCTGCAATATCAACTTCGGTCTGGCCAGCTCCCACACTTTCTATGATTATGGTATCAAATCCGGCATACTCGAGTATTCGCACACTATTTCGCAATGCCATCGAGACCGCGCCTGTTGCCCCTCTTGAGGCCATACTACGTATGTATGTACCAGAATCTGTTGATTCTGTCATGCGTACACGGTCGCCCAAGATTGCACCACCTGTAATGTGACTTGTAGGGTCTATTGCGAGAACGGCAGTCTTGTAGCCAAGTTTATTGAGTTGCATGCTCGTCTTGTTGATAAGCGTGCTCTTTCCTGCACCCGCTGGGCCTGTTATACCTATAGTAAAAGACTTGCCTGAACTCTTGAATATCTTTTTAATCAAATCTCTTGCATTTTTTTCATCGTTTTCAATCATGGATATAGCTCTTGCAATGGCACGTCTGTTTCCTTGTTTGAGATCTTTTACTAGATCCATACAGAGCAACACTATAGCATCTAAATAAAATCTTGCCGCAAAAATATAAGGAAATCCTACTGTTGCAGAATTGTACGATAAAAAGATGAAACTAAATTATAATCGGATATCAGGGTTCACTAGTTTTCTGCTTGGTTTTTCCGAAATAAGATTATTCAGTTCTTCATAAGCATAGAGAAAACTCCTTCCCCTTTCAGTGAGCCTGTATGTTTGGGTATTTTCTTCATATTTTATGAGAGATCTTTCCTCAAGAAACCCGAGGTATTCTTTTAATTGCTTGTATGACAAGTATGCCTTGTACATTATTTTCGTTTTTGAAGATCCGCCATCTACCGCGTTTAGTATCATTGCTGCAATCTCAGTTCTACTACGGTACTTCATTGTTTTGTACAGGCAATTCTAACATAAAAATAGTTTGATCATGTTCTATGCAACAATGTTCTATGTACAAAAAATATGAGTGTATGAACGGTACATTACTTATAAACAAATCTCATTTAGATTTATGAGCAATAGTAGAAAAAAGACGTAATATTTTATTACACATGATTAACCTTGCATATAATTAGAAAGAAAATACGAGGTAGATCAATTGTCTCATACAAAAAGGACTAAAAAAGAAATTAAAAGAATCAATTGGAGTATTGTGAAAAAAGTCATTTGTTCATTGCACGAAAATGGAAAAATGAAAAAGACACTATTGGCTACAACTTGCAGAATGGTATATGACAAGTTTAAGATGTATCTTGAGTGGCTTGAATTGATGCAATTAATTCGGCGTGAAGTTAATGAGGAGAGTTTTGAAGAACTCGTTTTAACCGATAATGGACGAATTATCTATTATGAAACTTGTAACTCTTTATTTAAGCACAAGTAGAACAATTCCACAGGATATTTGTAAATGGAATTTTTACTTCCTCCTAAAGTTAGAGCGAGTTATTAATTATGAAATGAAAGAGAAAAAGACGCACGATGAATTTTGTAGAAAATGCGGTGGAAAGCTTGTCAACTGGTCATCATGTTATGAGTGTAAAAAACCAATAAAAAGAATCTGTGTAAAATGCGGATCTCATACTGATGAAATGATTCACGTTCCCTGTTTTTATCATGTGGAACCGTTTCAGACATAAATTTCTGTCGAACTAGGATCTGCGATAAAAGAACCAGAAATGATAATGTAGGGAAGGACAGAATTGGCTGTTTTTGATTGAAATTTTGGTCTGGTTAGTGTTAGATATTTCTCAAGAGACGTTCGCTTCTTGTCGACAAATAAAGGTTTTAAGACCCATCCGGTACTTTGGAAAATATGTCTCAAAAAGCCCAGACAAAGCGCATCAGAATTTTAGTATCAAAACTGGGACTAGACGGCCACGACAGAGGAGCACTAGTGCTCTGTCGAGCATTCAGAGATGCAGGCATGGAAGTCATCTACTCTGGGCTCTTTGCCACTCCAGAAAGAGTAGCACAGATTGCAGAAGATGAAGATGTCGATGTAATAGCACTGAGTTTGCTAAATGGTGCACATTTGACCTTGTTTCCACGAGTTGTAAAGGCTCTCAAGGCAAAGGGAATTAACGATGTTCTTGTAATTGGCGGAGGAGTGATCCCACATGATGATAAGACAGAACTTGAAAAATCAGGAGTACTTGGTAATTTTGGACCTGGAACGCCATTGCCTACAATAATAGATTTTATCCAGTCCAATCTTGAAAAGATAAAGAAAATCTAATTATTCTGTGGAATCAGGCCACATCATCTGTCGCATCTTCTTTCCTACTTGTTCTACTTGATGTGACTCTATCTGCTTCATGTATCTGTCAAATGCATTCTTACCATTTTTCATGTAATCACTCGTCCATTCTTGATTAAACGTTCCATCTTGAATCATTTTTAGAGCCTTTTTCATTTTATCCTTGACATCCTTATCCATCACCATTGGTCCCCGAGTCAGACCTCCATATCTTGCAGTCTCACTTACGCGCCTATACATTCCAGCAATACCATATCTCTGAATCATGTCTACAATGAGCTTGAGCTCGTGCAATACCTCAAAATAAGCAATCTCTGGTTGGTATCCTGCTTCAACCAATGTCTCAAAGGCGTTCATTACCATGGATGCAGAGCCTCCGCATAGATCTACCTGTTCGCCAAACCAATCAGTCTCGACTTCCTCTTTGAAAGTCGTCTCTATGACACCTGCTCTTGTGCTACCAATTCCCTTTGCAATTGCAAGTGTTCTATCCCATGCTTTTTTTGTATGATCTTGATACACTGCAACAATTGCCGGAGTTCCAAATCCCTGCTGATATGTTTCTCGCACCTTTGAGCCTGGACCCTTTGGCGCTACCATGATTACATCAACATCCTTTGGCGGGGTGATCCATTTCCAGTGTATCGCAGCAGCATGTGAGAACGATAGTGCCTTTCCTGCTTTCAAATGCGGCGCAATTTCATCTTTGTAAACTTGAGCCTGAACCATGTCTGGAATCAAAATGTGAATAATGTCAGCTTTATCACATGCGTTTGAAACTGACATTACTTGGTGTCCGTCTTGTTTTGCCTTCTTCCAGCTAGAACCGGATTCTTTTACACCTACAATAACTTTGAAACCTGAGTCTTTCAGGTTATTTGCTTGTGCATCACCCTGAATTCCGTAACCAATTACTGCTATTGTCTCATTTTTTACTGAATCTACCTTAATGTCTGAATCTTTCCAAGTTTTTGCCATGCTGGACCCTTAAAACACTCGAAATAAAAATGTACAATATAGAATTAATGCATGGATTTGATCAGATTATCATTTCGTTGCCACATTTGACGCATTTAACTATGGTCTCATTGGACTTTATCCTATCAAATTTTTTCGAACTGCATTTAGGGCAGATTGGACATGCCCGAACTTTGTCCACACTAGTGTTCAAGGCAACTACTTTATCAGTCTGCTCAGGGAAGAGATTTTATCAACTAGAGTGCAACAAATGTTCTAGTGAAGGGAATACGTTTTTCCTCAGATGATGAAGAGATAAGCCTAGATTATTTGTATAATATCGGATTAAATCATGCAAAGCGAGGCAAGCCAAAGGATGCAATTTTTTACTTTGACAAGGTACTCAAGGTAGAGCCCACTCATGTCAACGCCCTCATTAACAAGGGAAACGCACTTGGAAAGATGGGTAAATATGATGAAGCAGTATCAGTCTATGATACAGTTCTAAAGAAAACCCCGAACCATGTTCTTTGTCTCTTAAACAAAGGACTCGCTTTACATTATCTTTCTAGGTATGATGAGGCAGTTGCCTGCTATGACAAGATTCCACCGCCGCAAGCAGATGATCCAAATGTATTATACCACAAGGCATGCAGCAAGGCTCTTCAGAAAAATATTACAGAGTCTCTTGAATTGCTTGAACGCGCAATACTTCTTGATTCACAATATGCAGTAAAAGCCAGTACCGACAAAGATTTTGACGCCTTGCGTGATGACTATAGGTTCAAAGCTCTTGTTGCCTAGTGCAATAGAGAAAAATACATCATAAAAAATCACAATATCATGAAGGTTGGAATTATCGGCACAGGATTGCTTGGCAAGGCAGTCGCAACTCGCCTTCTTAATACAGGACATACTGTAACAGTGTACAACCGAACAAAAGAAAAAGCAGAATCTCTAAAAATTCTTGGTGCGCAAGTAGAAGTATCTCCCAAAAGAGTAGCAGAAAAATCAGATCTTGTCATAACAATTCTAAAGGACACAGATGCAATAGAATCAGTAGCTTTTGGCAAAGATGGCATCGTACAAGGAAAGCATGATGATCTTGTAGTAGCAGATATGAGCACAATCAATCCAGTTTCCTCAAAAAAGATTGCTGAAAAATACTCACAGCAGGGAATATCAATGATTGACACCCCAGTCATGGGCGGTCCACCCCTTGCTGAAAAAGGTCAGATGGTAGTTATGATAGGAGGAAAAAAGGAACTCTACCAAAAATTCAAGTCTGTTTTTGACGCCATTGGTGAAAAAACATTTTACATTGGAACAAACGGAATGGCAGAGGCAATGAAACTTGCAATGAATCTTCAGATTGCAATTTTAGCATTATCCATATCAGAGGGGATCATACTTGCAAAAAAATCAGGACTTGACCCGCTTCTATTTCTTGAAGTCTTGAATTCTACTTACTTTAAGACTGGAATGAGCATCAACAAGGGTCCAAAGATGGCAAAAGGAAACTTTGAGCCAAGTTTCTTCCTAAGCATGATGAAAAAGGACCTTGATGAGATAAACTACACAGCAAAAGAGTTTGGAGCAAATCTGCCTGTAGCCAAGCTTGCAAAGGAGTTATACCAAAATGCAGCAAAGGAAGGATTTGGTGAAATTGACTATACTGGCATAATATCATATCTTGAAAAACTCAAAAAATGAATTCCTCAGAGTTCTTCTGGTGGTTTTATTCTTCTAAAACTTAGAAACAGGCCAATATCATATGCCAACTTTAGTACTCCTCCAATTACAAAAGGCGCCGATAAGAGCTGTCCTATTATAACACCCGTAAGAGATGGGCTTACTGCTTGTGCAATGTTCCTCGAGGTGTTAGTAATTCCTGCAGCTGCAACACGCTCATTTTCGCTTACAACAGCCATCAAGTACGATTGTCGTGTTGGGACGTCCATTTGTGAAATACTCATCCTTGCAAGGTAAAATAGAATAGCAATTGGGAAACTTGGTGCAAATGCAACAAGTATGAGGAGAATATTAGATGGAATGTGGGTCCACACCATGGTATTAACAAGACCGATTCTTAATGCAATTTTGCTTGCAAGCAAGTATGACAAGGCGGTAAGTATGCCGGCCGCTGTGAAAATATATGAAATAGATGACAAATCTGCTCCAAACTTTGTGTAAAACCAAAGTGAGACAATACTTTGTATTACAAACCCTCCTGCAAAAGAATCAACAGCAAAAAGAGAAGACATTTTTGTAATTATGGTGCGCGATTTTGGAGTTAGATGACCATAAACTGAATCTATTTTTCCTCTCTTTGTTGATGGTTCAATCTTGGGTGACATGACAAGGTAAATCATTAGAGAAACAATTGCGCATATGGCATATGCGATAAATAGTATCTTGATTGAGCTCACCTTATCAAGCCCTAGGTATTGTGAAAAAATATGCGGCAATCCTGAAAGAAGCACACCGCCTGACATGGCAAAAGTTCCTACCATGTTATAGATTGCAAAAATAGACGTTCGTTTCCTCTCATCGCTTATTGTCTGCGGCAAGATTGCTTGTTCAAGTGATAAAAATGCGCCCACCTCAGACCCTGTCACATTTATTGTGCCAATAAGTGCCGCCGTAATTAGAGCGAGATAGTTATTACTTATGAAAAATATTGCTGCAGATACAATCATCAAAGAAGCATAAATTACCAGAAACTTTCTACGTCCTATCCTGTCTGCATACATGCTTGAAATCAGGTTAAAGATTATGCTGTTTACAAGCGTGGCAGTTAAAACAACGCCGATTAGGATTTCATTGAATCCGAGCAGATTGAGATAGATTGCTAAAATTACGCTCAAAAATCCATACGAAAACGTTCTTACAATTCTTGCAGCAAGAATCAGTTTTCCGTCGCGTGAAATCCAGTCTAATGCCATTATTTCCCAAGCTTTGACTTGTGCACTTGGATATCCGCAGTTTCTACTTTTTTGAAAAGCGGAGAGGATTCACCTATGTTATGCCCCTCTTTTATTGCAATGTCAGACATTGATTCCCAGGATTGTTCAGATACTTTACCCTCCAGATTAAGCTGTGCCCATATTTTCTGCGATGATTCTGGCAAAAATGGATAAAGCGATATCGCAATAGAGCGCACTGCATTCACTGAGATGAATATACAGTTGTTTGTACCAGCGCCTCCTTTCCACGGCTCTTTTTTCTGAAAGTACTGGTTAAAGTGCGCGGAAAATTCCAAGATCTTTTTGAGTGCTTTATCCAGATTGTTCTCTTCCATTAGAAGGGTTAGCTCGCTTGCCAAATTTTTTATCTTGTCTTGCGCTTCCTTGTCTGCAAAATCTGGATTATCTATTGCAGGTATAACTCCTCCAGTACTCTTTTTTGTAAACCCAAGTGCACGATTTACAAAATTTCCTATGTTTCCTATGAGCTCCGAGTTGATTCTTGCTGCAAATTCATCCCAATCAAAATTAAGATCGTCTTGACTGTATGGCGTTATCAAAGTTAGGTAGAATCTCAGGTAATCTGCATGATATATTTGCAGGAAGTCTTTTAGACCAATGTACCAATTACGGCTCTTTGAGATCTTTTTTGATTGTAGCATTAGATGACCTCGTGTAGGAATGTAATCTGGTAGCTTGTACTCTTTTTTCATCCCAATTCTCATTGCGGGAAGAAAGAGATAGTGATGATATACGATATCCTTTCCGATAAAGTGGTAAATATCAGCCGAGTTCCAAAATTCTTTTCCGTTTATCCCTTTTTCATCCAAGAATTTTAGTGCAGAGGATATATACGCAAGATGATTGTCAAACCAACCATAGAAGACCTGTCCTTTGGCATTCTCAAGTGGTATAGGTACTCCCCACGGAATATCACGTGTGATATCCCAGTCTACTAGACCATCCTTTATCCAGTTTTGGACATATTTTTTTACGTCTTTTTGGAGATGCGAGTCGGCTTCAAGCCACTGATTTAATTCTTTTACAAAGTTAGTCAGCTTAAAGAAATAATGCTTGGTCTTTTCTTTTGTAGGAGGATTTTTGCAAATCGAACATTTTGGTTCTTCGATTTCCTGCGGTACCCTCCCGCATTTTTCACAAAGATCAGAATATTGGTCTTCAGCTTTGCAGTACGGGCATCTGCCAATCACATACCTATCTGGTAAGAATTTCTTGTCTACTTTACAGTAAAACTGGATTATTTCTTGTTCATAGATGTGCCCGTTCGCCATTAATTTTTTGAATGCGCCTTGCACAAATGAGATGTTTTCAGGAGAACTTGTTCTATAGAAAAAATCAAACCCAATGCCAAACAAGGTGAAATCTTCATAGTCTCTTTTATTCCAGATCTTTACATATTCCTCTGGAGTTTTCTTTTCTTTTTCAGCTTGGATTAAAATCGGTGTTCCGTAATCATCTGATGCGCATACATAATACGCCTCAATTCCTGTTGTTTTTAGAAATCTAGTAGTGATATCAGCTGGTAAATAAGTTGACGCGACGTGTCCAAGGTGTATCTCGCCATTTGCATATGGTAACGCACTTGTAACTATAGCACGCTTCATTATTGAGGTAAAGTTTGCGTGTGATTTAAGCTATGCCCAACTTTGTGCGTATTTTATTTGAGCAGGAGTGGGCTTGTCAATTTTTACACTCATCGCAGCCAACGCATCTATTGCAATTTGTTTATCGATTTCTTCTGGAACAGTAATTACTTGTTTTCCTATCTTTTTGTGATTCTTTGCAATGTATATCATAGATAGTAATTGATTCGAAAACGATTGTGCCATTACCTCTGGCGGATGGCCCTCTGCAGCAACAAGGTTTGCGATTCTTCCTTTTCCAATCAGATAGACTCTTTTACCATTTGGTAGCATGCATTCGTCAAGATTTGGACGAACTTCTTTTACTGATTTTGATTCGTTAAGAAGGAATTTTGCATCAACTTCAACATCGAAATGTCCCACATTTCCAAGTATTGCTCCATCTTTCATCTTGAGAATGTGCTCTTTTCTAATTACACCAGTCTGGCCAGTTGCAGTGACAAATACGTCGCCTACCTTTGCTGCCTCTTCTATTGGCATGACTTCGTATCCATCCATATGTGCTTCAAGTGCTCGTACTGGATCAACTTCAGTCACATACACCTTAGCTCCAAGCCCATTAGATCTTGATGCCACACCTCTTCCTACCCAACCATAGCCCGCAACTACTATTCTCTTTCCTGCAAAAAGCAAGTTCATTGACCTGAAATAGCCATCAATTGTACTCTGTCCTGTTCCATACCTGTTGTCAAACATGTGTTTTGTGTATGCGTCGTTGACTGCAATTACAGGATATTTGAGTTTCTTTTGTTTTGCAAGCGCTTTTAGTCTAATGACTCCTGTTGTGGTCTCTTCGGTTCCACCTAAAAATTTCCAAGATGAAAATTCCTTTTTGCCATGAATTTTGCTATGGCAATCAGAGCCATCATCGGTTATCATCTGCGGCTTGTGGCTCAGCATCTGTTCAATGCACCAATCATATTCTTCTGGAGTCTCTCCTGCCCATGCGTAAATGTTAATCCCATTATCTGCAAGAAATGCAGCAATGTCGTCTTGCGTGGATAGAGGGTTTGCACCACATGCGCTAACTTCTGCTCCAAGTGCTTTTGCACCCATTATCAAAACAGAGGTTTCTTTTGTTATGTGTAAGCATATTCCAAGTCGTATCCCCTTCAACGGTTGTGACTTCTTTAGTCGTTCAATAGTATTAGTAAGGATCTTCATGTGTTCTCTGGCCCATTCATATGATATTTTTCCTTTTTCTGCCAGACTAGGATCTTTTACCTGACTCATACAGATTTGCAAATTTCGGGGGTATAAAATGTTATCAAAATGTCATCCGCTTGTTGTTCCACAAAATAATAATCTAAATATTGGATTAGCTTGACTTAGAAAACATGGCATGGAAAAAGGTTGCAGAAAAAAATGATGTGGCTCTAGGAAAAGGAAGAGAGTTTATAGTTGATGGTAAAAAGATCGCAATCTTTAATCAAAATGGTTTTCATGCACTTGATTCAATTTGTGTACACCAAGACGGTTCTCTTGCCCCAGGTAAGCTAGAAGGGGACGTCGTAGAGTGTCCACTTCATTTCTGGCACTATAACATCAAGACGGGTGAGCTTTTGGACTATATCAAAGGAGTAAAACTTCAGACATACAAAGTCGAAGTAAAAAATGATGGGATTTACCTCGACCTGTGATAAGTTTAATTCATAACGGCATATCATTCTAGCAAGAGATTGAATCTACAGATATTAGAAGAGATAACAAAAAAAGATTACAGGCAGATACGAGATAAAATCGGTTCTTTTCTTTTGAAAGAAATCGAAGAACGAAAAACCCATGGAGTGATTTTTGGATTGAGTGGAGGAATTGATTCGGCAGTCATTGCTATGCTTTGTGCAAAATTTGTCAAAGAAAAATCTCTTGCACTCATAATGCCAAATTCTAAGATTACGCCGGAGTCGGACACTGATGATGCCGTAAAAATTGTTGATAGTTTGCATCTTGAATACAAGTTGGTCGACATTGGATTCATTCACAAGGAATATTCGAAGTACATAGAGCCAAATCCCACGGCTTTTGGCAATCTGGGGGCCAGGATAAGAGCCAACCTACTATACTATTATGCAAATGCAAGGAATTACCTTGTCCTTGGCACGAGCGACAAGAGTGAGTTGTTAATTGGGTACTTTACAAAATATGGAGATGGTGCTGCTGACATTTTACCAATAGCTTCTTTATACAAGACCCAGATTCGAGAGCTTGCAAGATATCTTGGCATTCCATCTAACATACTATCAAAACCTAGCAGTCCTCGTTTATGGGAAGGTCATGTGGCAGAAGTCGAGATTGGTACCACATATGAAGAGATTGATTCCATTTTATACTGCATAGTTGAAAAGGGTCTGTCGGTAGAGGATACTGCTAGACTTACGGAAATTCCCATCTCAAATGTGGATAAAATTTACCAGATGCATAAAAGAAGCGAGCATAAAAGGATAACACCCAAAATATGCGTTCTTTAAGATGATAAGAATTGAAAATTTTTGATACGTTATCAGTAAAAGAAAAGGAACTAGACACATCAAACAAAGTGCGAATCTATCTTTGTGGGGTTACTGTATACGATGATAGCCACATAGGACATGCTAGGACAATAATAGTTTTTGATACCCTTCGCAGATTCTTAGAGTCTCAAGGAATCAAGGTCATGTTCATTCAAAACTTTACAGATGTTGATGACAAAATAATAAACCGAGCAGTCTCGGAAAAAGTAACAGCTGACAAGATTAGCTCACGATACATTACAAGTTATTTTGTAGAGTTTGACAGATTGAATGTCAAACGTGCTGATATCTATCCAAAAGCAACAGAACACATTGAGGAAATGATTAAGTTGATTCAAACGTTAACTGAGAAAAATTTTGCATATGCTTCAACTAACGGTGTATATTTTTCAGTATCGAAGTTTCACGATTATGGCAAGCTATCAAAGAAAAAGACTGACGAATTGGTTTCTGGGGCTCGTGTTGAAGTGGATGATACCAAAAAAGATCCGCTAGATTTTGCCTTGTGGAAATTTGCTGATGACGAACCACGATGGCAAAGCCCGTGGGGTTTTGGAAGACCTGGTTGGCACATTGAATGCTCTGCCATGAGCCTCAAGTATCTAGGGGCTGACTTTGAGATCCATGGTGGAGGAAGAGACCTCATATTTCCTCATCATGAAAATGAGATTGCCCAATCTGAATCGTATTCTGGAAAGAATTTTGCCAAGATTTGGATGCACGTAGGGATGGTGACAATAAATGGCGAAAAAATGTCAAAATCCTTAGGAAATACAAAATCTGTAGATTATGTATTAAATAAATGGGGTGCAAACATCATCAGGCTCTTCTGCCTCTCTGGACACTATTCTAAACCGATTGACTATGCTGAAGATATGTTAAAAGAGACAATAACAAAATGGCGCCAAGTAGAAAACTGCTATTATGAATTGATCTTGTCAGATAATGGACCGGCAGACGATAAAGATGTACAGTTTATAGAAAAAACTACAAGTGAGGCAAAAAAAGAATTTTTTGATGCACTGAGTTTCGATTTTAACACATCTCTTGCAATTGGAGCATTCTTCAAGGTAGTCAAAGCCACAAACCAGATTGCTGCATCAGAACATCTTGTCAAATCAATTTCAGATATAGTTCTGCCAACATTTGAACAGATGCTTGAGATTTTAGGATTGAAGATTTCCAAAGTCACAGAAGAAGAAAAGAAGAACATCAGTAGCCTCATAGAAAAACGTAATATTCTTCGCAGTGAGAAAAAATTTCAAGAAGCAGATGCCATAAGAAAAGAAATATTAGGTATCGGAATCGTGCTAATTGATCACAAGAAAAAAGTTCTTTGGATGAAACAGGAAAAAATTGTCGGCGAAGACTAGGACTTTTTTGTCTTTGCACTAACTAGTGACACAATATCTCGGTCTCTGAGTTGATAGTTGGTCGGCAATCTTACTCCGTACCGTACGTCCTTTGCATAAAGAAGGCCTTTTGTCAGGTCAGAGTGTATTTCTTTTGCCAGATCCTCTATCGTAGAGCCGTCTTTCATGAGAATCAGGTCGGGAAGAATTCTGCCTTTTTTGTCAGATAGCTTTTGAGGATCTGCTACAGGATAGACAGAGTTCATTTTTAATAACTTGAACACGGTTACGTTTATTGCAAACTGTACTCCAGTTCTCATATATTCACCTAGTATTCCTTTTGTGATAAATTCTAGTGCCTCTAGTTGTTTTTTGCCAAGGGCTTCCTTGTGTAGTATCTCAAATTGCTCCGAACCTGGGACGTATTTTATCAAACCTTTCTGCTCAGCCCTTCTAAGAGATAACTCGCTATCAGCGCTAGCAGGTATGATTATTGTATCAACATATTTTTCGCGCAGCCTATCAAAATTTTTATCAGCGCCTGGTAAATCAATCTTATTTGCAACTATCAACGTAGGTTTTGATATTTTCCTCAGATGGGCAGAGAATCTTTTGCTGTCTTCCATGTTATAATTATCAAAGTGTTTGTCTTCAAGTTCTGTTACCTTGAGGGCTTCTTTTACATGGTTTTCTTTTACACCTATTCCACGGAATACATCAGTGATTGCAATAATGGGCTCCGTTTCTGAATGGATAAGTTTGGATATCTTGTCCCTATTTCCTTCAAGGAGTTTTTGGTACCACATTATCAGCTCTTCCTCAATGTCTGAGACGTCAGCTATAGGATCTCCTTGACCAACCTCCGTAATTCTTCCAGCTGCATCAACACTGCCTGAAACGTCCACTACATGTAAAAGAGCGTCAGATTGTGTAGCAACAGATAAGAATTGGTTCCCAAGACCCTTCCCTGCCCAAGCGCCTTTTATTAAGCCAGGAAGATCAATGAGCTCAATTGGTATGAATCTCCATCCATCAAGACATTTGGAATTTTGCGGATTGTCCTTGACACCAAGCTCCGTGTGAACACATGGAGTGATAGCATTTCCCGTACCTCGTTCGGGTTTCTTTGTTGTAAAGGGATAAGTTGAGATCTCACCACCTGCCAGCGTAGCGGCATTGAAAAATGTGGTTTTTCCAGTATTTGTTTTACCAATAAGGCCAATTTTTATTGGCATGACTTCATCTCCTTTCCCTTACTATTTATCTCTTGCAAGTTATTTGTGGTGATGATTATTTGATACATTCACCACAGAATCTTTTATCTTTCCTGCATACCATTGTATTTCTTTAATCTCCTCATCTGTTAAATCATCATTCCATTTTTCTAAAACAATTTTCAGAATTTGTGTTCCATCATACAGCAAATTCCAGTAAGGATGATGTTCTGCAGTGTCATAAGCAAGCTCCGCAACTTCATCTAGTCCTGCTTTTGCACGCCTAATTGCACTTGACCTTTCACCGTATATCTTAACAATATCAGAATCCAAGTCCTGAGTCATCTTTAGTGATATGTTTTTTTGCTCAAATGATTTTATCAGGTCGGATACTGCATTACAGAATTTGGAAAGATCTTCCGTCATATCTTAGAATAAGCGTTGGTGTTCAGCAAGCATGCACCTGTTAAATACTACATCGATTCCTGCTTTCTTTGCTATTGACTCCGCTTCCGGGTTATGAATTCCCTCTTGGAGCCAAATTACACGTGGTTTTATTTTTATTGCCTCCTCTATTACAGATGGTACCTGATCTGACGGTCTGAAAACATCTACGATGTCTATTTGGACTGGAACTTCAGCAAGACCATGATAGCATTTTTTTCCGAGAATCTCGTCGGCTGTTGGATTTATCGGTATTACATTGTACCCTTTATCTACCAAGTATTTTGGTACGTAGTGAGCTGCTTTTTCCGGATTCTTTGACATACCAACAACTGCCACTGTCTTGAGCTTGTAGATTTCCCTTATCTGTTCGTCCGAGTGTGAGTCCCTTTCCATGATTGTAGTTGGACTATTCCTCTTAATAGATTCTTGTAGAACGATTTATAGCCGGAAACGCCTTTCAACACATCATGGAAGAAGTACCAAATGATGTCATAGTACTTAGCGCAATAGAACAAGGCGCCAAAAAATTTGATAAGATAAAAAAGAAGACAAAGATTGATGCAAATGAATTGGCTACAATTCTTGAACGACTCGAAAATAACGGATTAGTTAGCTTAGTTGAAAAGAAAGGATTCTTTGGGCCAAAAAAGGAGTTGATTCTCACTGAAAAAGGGATAAAGGAACTTGAGGCCAGAAGATTCGAACTGCAACAGAGTTGGGATCAGCTAGTAACCGTTTGGAGAGGCGGGGATAAAGAAAAGATTCAACAGCAGATAGATAGCAATCGTTCCATGTTCCCGGCAATGATGTTTATGGGAATTATGGATATGATGATGTTCTCTTCAATGATGTCTTTTATGGGACTCGCTATGACAAGCTTCATACCAGATCAATACATGTATGATGCTGGTTCTACCGATATGGGTCATGACATGAGCCATGGAGGAGATTACAGTGGAGGCGATTTTGGACACGGCGATGGAGGCCCAGGCGACATGGGCGGTTTTGACGTCAATTTTTAATTTTAAATTAGGAAAGACTGATTTTAAAAAAAGAGATTTGAAATACTTTTCCTTTTAGCAACCTAGCGCTGTCAACACTTGTTGTGTCAAGCTAGAAGATGCGCCTGCGCCAGCGAGTGCATTCTTCACCGCACTACATGTTACTGATGGTGCAGTCGTAGGTGCTGTGGTCGTGGTTGTTGTTGGTTTGGTTACGTTACCAACCTGTGCTGCATTTAGTGATTCTTGTAATTTATCCCATTCACCTGGTGCACATAGGTGATCTCCACATACCTTTGTATTTCCCGTTCTCACTGTCAAGTGATTGTCATTTAGGTAGGAGAAGTCTCTCTGTATCAATGCATTTGAAGCAGGAATAGTTGATACTGCGACAGATGCTGCCAGAACTGCTGTTAACAACAGTACTACCGGTAACTTGGACGACATGTTTTTTGCTATTTGATGCGCATATAAAAGAATTTCGCGCAAAATCATTAGATCTTGCAAAGAAATAGATAGTAAAAAATTAAAGTCTCGCATATGATTGCAAAAGTGGGGACAAAGGCACCAAACCTAAGTGTTTCAAAATGGGTCCAAGGACTGCCAACAAACATTGACAAGGAAAAAGACAATGTAATTCTAGTCGAAGTTTTCCAGGTAAACTGTCCAGGATGCTTTCTTTATGGAATACCTCAGGCAATTGATATTTACAACAAATATCGCAAAGATGGGGTAACAGTTCTTGGAATTGCTACTGCCTTTGAGGATTTTGATAAAAACACTTTGGAAAACCTAGAGCTTCTTCTGACAAAGGGAGAAACTATTGGAGAGACACTGAAAGCTTTAGGACAGTACGGTCACCTTGTAAATGGGAAAAATCTGCCATATAAAATTCCGTTCCCTGTAGGTATGGATCTTTTAAAGAAGGATAGCGGTCCAATTACTCAAGAAAGGATAAACGAAGTCATAGAAGCAAACGTTCCAGGATTTGACTCTTACAGTGAAAATCAAAAAGCAGAGATTATTGAACGAGTAAAACAATATCTAAAGAGCAAGGAATATTCAGCGCAAACATTTGAGCAGTTCGCTCTTCGTGGAACGCCGTCCACCATTCTAATTGACAAAAAAGGAATATTGCGAGACGTCGGTTTTGGTCAAAACGAGTTTCTTGAAGAAGAAATCAAAAAGATGTTAGACGAGTAAAGTATAGGAAACCTTGTCAAACAAACAACAAATGTATACATCGTTTGACGAAACTCTTGATAAAATAGTCAGACTACTGAAATCTTACAATCCGGACTACATTTCGGGTGAGGAATTAAGCAAGTCGTTAGGACTAAGTAGGGCTGCAGTTTGGAAAAACATTAGAAAGCTCAAGTCTTTAGGGTATAAAATTAGTTCAAAACAAAAATCAGGATACATGCTTCTTGCCAAAACTAACCTGATGTTACCATGGGAGATTTCAGACGGGTTGCAAACTGAAATCGTAGGAAGGAAAATTTACTATTTTGATACAATAGATTCCACACAGAACTTTGCGTTGAAGATATCTTCCAGACCATATGAAAATGGCTCCATCGTTGTTGCTAAACAGCAGACACATGGTAAAGGAAGGCATAATAGAAAATGGATATCGCCAAATGGAGGTATATGGTTATCTATACTTCTTAAGCCAAATTTTGAAATATCACAAGCATCGCTTTTTCCAATGCTTACATCACTTGCCATTTCTATTGCAATTGAGAAGACGTTGAAATTAAAGCCCATGCTAAAATGGCCAAATGATGTTACTCTAAATAATAAAAAAGTTGCAGGAGTATTAGTTGATGCGTCTATTGAATCAAATCAGATTGATTACTTGGTAATTGGAATAGGAATAAACTTTAGAATTACACCACGCGCAATAACCAAGATTGTTAAGAGTTCCAAGAATTTTTATGGTGCAACTACACTTGTAGGAAAAAAAAGGAATGCGGATCCAGTGATGTTTTTACAGGCATTTTTGAATGAGCTTGAACAACTATACAACAAGGTTGTTGCAAACAATCTTTCTGGGATAAAAAAAGACTGGGAAAGGAGATCCTCAACCATCGGAAAAAATGTCAAGATAACGACTCCAAACGGCGAGATCAAAGGCAAAGCAATAGGAATAGATGAGGATGGTTCATTATTGGTTTTAAGCAGAGGTAATGTTCAGCCTCTGTTAGTAGGGGACATATCAAAACAACTCTAGTCAATTTTTTATAATTACAAATTGTCAATAAATTGATGAAGATATGTTGGGCAAATACTGAAAGGTTTGACAATGCAGATGTTGTTATCTTTGGAATACCCGATGAATCAAAATCTCATTCCCTTCGCAAAGGAAGCTCAGAAGCCCCCCATAAAATAAGGGAGATTTCAAACATAAGGGATACCTACAAGAGAGGAAATATCGTTTCTACAGGTTTTCCTCTGGGGGGCATTAAGAGTAAAGTGTACGATCATGGAAATATACTAAGATCCGAAATTACTGATACAGTAGACAGGATAGTCTCCAAGTCAAAAATTCCAATAGCAATGGGCGGGGATCACTCCATTTCTACAGAGATAATAAAAGCAGTATCAAATAGACTGGGTCCTGTATCTCTAGTTTATTTTGACGCCCATCCAGATTTTATTGGTTCATCAACCAACTATTATGGCTCGGTTATACATGATGTATTGCCTAACATAGATCTCAAATCAAGTATTCAAATAGGAATTAGGACTCCAGAGCTGGAGGAGATCGAAAATATCAAAAAATACAAGATGGAGGTAGTAACCCCGCTTGATATACTCAAAGATGGCGTTACAAAAATAGAAAACAGCATACTTGAAAAGGTCGGGAAAAATGCATACGTCTCAATAGACATGGATGCGATAGATCCTGCCTATGCTCCCGGAGTATCAGTTCCTGTACCATTAGGCCTTGCAAGTCGTGAAGTATTGTATCTTCTAAAATCCATAGTAAAGAAAGGAATTGTAGGACTTGATATTATGGAAGTTTGTCCTGGCTATGATATTAAAGATAGAACATCACATCTTGCATCAAGAATGATTGGCGAAGTAATTTCATCATTAGATAGAGCTTCTTCTTAATGCTTTTAATTGGGCCAGAACGGTAGGATGGTAATGTTTTCACATTTTACGGTGAAGCAAGTAAACGAAATGCTTCCATCCGTAATTAAAAAATTCAACGAGTTGATAGAATTGAAGAACAATGTAATAAAAATTCAGACAGAGATGGAAACAGATCCAAGATACATGTCTAGTTTTAAAGAACATGTACTAAAAAAACAGGAGTTCAATGCTGCAATTACAAATTTTTACAAGGCGATAGAAGAAATAGAAAGTACCGGAATTGTGATGAAAAGCATTGAAGAAGGATTGTTAGACTTCCCATCACTTCGATTTAACGAAGAGATTTGGCTTTGCTGGAAGAAAGGTGAGACTGAGATCAAGTTCTGGCATGGAAAAAATGAGGGATTCAATGGAAGAAAACCTCTAGAGACGTATGATGTAGAAAAGCTACGATGAAAGGTTCAAGTTACTATGCAAACCATATACCGAAATAGACCAAGCGCCTGAACATAGACAATGCTGTCATATTGGTTGCGTGCAGTTAGAATCAGGTTTCTACTCGCATCTGTAATCTCAGTTTTCTTGGGAATTGTCATAGCGTGGTGGCAACATAGTACAATCAACATAGAATTTGCAGCTCTGACGCTCATAGGAGTTGTTGCACTACATGGAAGCGTAGACCTTCTTAATGATTATTGGGATTTTAAAAGAAACATCGATACTGAGACCAAGAGAACAAAATTTAGTGGTGGAACAGGAGTTTTACCTGAGGGGCTCCTCAAACCAATAGAAGTTTACCGAGTTGGCGTAATTTTACTAATTATAGGATCTTCAATAGGCGCATACTTTGTTTTTGAAAGAGGAATAACAATTGCAATAATCTTAGCATTTGCTATTATCTCCATCTATTTTTACTCTACAAGAATAGTGGATTCTGGGCTTGGAGAGATTTTTGTTGCTATCAAAGGAGCAATGATAGTGCTTGGAACATATTTTGTTCAGACAGAACAGATAACTGCGGAACCCATTTTTGCAGGCATAATTTCAGGAGTCCTATCATCAACTGTTTTATTTGTAAATTCATTTCCAGATTATGATGCCGACAGATCACATGGACGAAAGACATTGGTCATATTGCTTGGAAGACCAAAAGCGGCATCAAGTGCGTGGATTTTTCCAGTCATAACATACGGATTCGTTATAGCGGCTATACTGTTGCATCTTTTTCCTGTGATTTCAATTTTAACTCTTGGTGGAATACCCTTCATTGTAAAATCCTGCAATGCTTTGAAACAGAAATTTGATCAAGTAGAAGAATTGGTACCAATCATGAGAAACTTTGTTTCATACAGCAGGATCACAGCGACTCTTCTTGTCATAAGCTTCATCTTGGATTATTTTATCAAACCAGTTCAGTAGAAATAAATCAGCCAGACCTAAAATCATCTCATGATATCAGGTCATGCAACTGTTGAAGGTACTGCAGAATTTGCAAAAAATCATCCAAGTGTTGCAAACAACCACTTTAAGAAATTCGATGGACTTACTTTATCGTCCATTGGAATAGGTACATACCTTGGAAATCCTGATGATGCTACGGATAATCTAGTAAAGGAGGCAGTTATAAAATCAGTCACTCTTGGAACAAATGTCATAGATACTGCCATCAATTATCGATCACAAAAAGCAGAGCGATCGGTAGGCAAAGCAGTTGCCCAGATGATTGAAAAAGACAAAGCGAAGCGAGATCAGTTATTCATTAGCACAAAGAATGGATATATCACAAATGATGGGGATAGCAGAGAAGATTTTTGGCAAAACATACAGAATACACTCGTAAACTCGGGCATAATCAAATCTGGAGATATTTCTTCTGGATACCATTGTATGACAATACCTTACCTACAAGACCAGATGGAGAGAAGTTTGAAAAACCTAGGATTAGAATGCGTCGACCTCATGTATCTTCACAATGCAGCGGAAGGGCAGCTTCAGGACATGTCGAGGGAAGAGTTTTTTCAAAAACTCGGACAGGTTTTTGAGTTTTATGAAAATCAAAGAAAATTAGGCAAGATAAGATATTACGGTATGGCTACATGGGATTGTTTTAGGGTTCCACAGGAAAATCAACAATATCTTTCAATTTTTGATGTTGTAAAATTGGCAAATGACATAGGAGGATCTGAAAACGGATTCAAATTCATTCAACTTCCTTACAACATGTATCTTGACCAAGCATTTTCGGTAAAGAATCACGCACAAGATGGAAAAACATTTAGCATTTTGGAAGCAGCTGCTAAACTTGGAATTGGGGTCTTCACCAGTGTGCCATTCATGCAAGCAAAACTCTTGGCTCCAAACGTTTTGCCTGAATTCAGTCAATTGACACACGCATCACATCGGGCAATTCAATTTGTTAGATCTACTCCTGGTGTCATAGCACCGCTTGTAGGTCAAAAATCCATTTCACATGTGGATGAGAACATGGATGTTGCAAAGACTCCTGTTTTGACTGAAAAAGAATTTTCTGAGCTTGTCCGCAAATTATCATCATAATTGGAAGTTTTAAATACAAATAGCAGACGAAACAATTCATGCCAGTAGATCCAGTCTGCGGAATAGAACTAGACGAAAAGCTTGCTCTAGAGCATGAGTATAAAGGAAAAAAATACTACTTTTGCTGTCATGGTTGCAAGAGAATTTTTGTTAAAAAGCCAAACAAGTGGAAAAAAGACTAGATAGGAAAACTTCCGCACATTCTACAAAAATGAGACTTTTGTTTAAAGGAATAATTACAATTAGGACATTTGTTTTTATATTTTGAAAGTCTAGCTGGGTAATCATAGTATTTTCGATATATCTCGTAGTAGTAAAGTGCCTCTTTTGACGATAGTAAGACTTGTTCTTTTTCAAGATATTTTCTAGTTTTTTCAGAGAAAACAGAATCAGTAATGACATTATCAAAGAAGCTTGCAAGACCGCTTGTCCCCGCACCATCCTGCATTGCAGCCTTGTCTCTCCAAACAATTGAATTCGGCAGATATCCTTCGAACGCCTTTCTTAGGATCCACTTACCACATTTTTTGCCATTTTCTTCATGTACTTTGAGCTCAGGAGATAATGATTTAGCGTATTTCACAATAGCGTCGTCAAGAAATGGGGTTTTTAGATCAATTCCAATATCTTCAGATATTGCAATGGATGGAAAATGCATTATTTTCCAGATGCGTTCTAGGTCTTGTTTAAGCTCAGAAATAGACATTCGCTGGAAAAAATTGTATCCTGCAAAAAGCTCATCCGCTCCGTCTCCAGTCATTATGGATTTAAGACCATCGTCTTTTGCATATTTCATAGTGGTGTAAACTACAATATTATTTCGAATTTCGATCGGGTTGAAAACCTTAAGGATTTTAATTGTCAGTTCTATTGCATTTAGCAAATCATCAACAGAAGCAGTGATTACATTTAACTTTAAACCAAACATGTTGGCAACCAGCTGCGCATTTACCAAGTCTGTCGATGGAAAGTCTTTAGTGACCATTGCATAAGCTGGTATTTTTTTGTCAAGGCATGATGCAAGAATAGATGAGTCAAGACCTCCAGATAGAGAGATACTTTCAGTTTTACATTTTACTACAGATGCATATATCAAGGAGTGTAGTTTCGAGCTAATTTCTCGCAATGAGTTCGATCTTGGCCTATCTCTCAATTAAGTTATCACACACTAAAGATTAGCTTTAAATATTTTACAAAAGGAAAAATGCACATGCTTTTACCTGCAGAAATTGAAACAAAGACTCTCATTCCTGCATTAAGAGCCATCTTGGCCAAGAAACTCATTGAGGATCACAAGATACGAGAAGAAGAAGTTTCAAAGATGCTAGGGGTAACACAAGCTGCAATTAGTAATTATGTAAGAGGAACAAGAGGGGATCCCGAACTTATCAATAAACTTCTTGCTGTAAAAGAAGTTTCAGAGATGATAGATGATATTTGTGGTAATCTTGCTTCCAATATGGCTTATACTCCATCCAGCCTCTCAAAGTTCATAGGTCTCTGCAATTACATAAAATCAAGTCTTCTAATTTGTGACATTCATCACAAATTAGAGTCAAACATTGATGAGGCAATATGCAAGGAATGTGAAAACATGTTGCTTAAAGGTCCTGGAACCACTTTCTAATTTGTCTTTGTTATAGAAATTTCAATTGTAGATATTAGAGGACCATTATTTCCTTGGCTTTCACTATCTACTGCTATACCTACTATTTTCGAATTACCTTTCATCATATTTTCAGTAACTACATTAGCAACTGCTACAGCTACAGGAATTGATTCTCCTTTGGCTGTAAGAACCACTGTCTTGTGTTTTACTAGTTCAGTCAAAATATCAAGAGCACAATCCATCACAGGTTGTTGATTAATTACTATTAATTTTCCATCTTTTGAGTGGCTTCTTGTACCTAACTGAACATTCTCTTCAATTCCACTCAACAAACTCTATCACACACCAAGAAACATTCTATTAAAATCTTATCGACAAATCATCCATTATTCAAAAAGGTCAATTGGAATATTTTGAAAGTCTCCATTTGGCAATACGCGCCTAATTGTGATCGGAATCACACGCTTTTCAAGTTCGGCATAAGCTAAATCAAGTGAAGTTGCTACCTCTTTTGGTATTGATATGAAGGGAGGAGCTCCAAGTGAAAGTTGCAATGCTC
Organism: Nitrosotalea sp.; assembly: GCA_033853455.1. Taxonomy (GTDB): domain Archaea; phylum Thermoproteota; class Nitrososphaeria; order Nitrososphaerales; family Nitrosopumilaceae; genus Nitrosotalea. The sequence continues at coordinate 23,509 of JAWOLM010000148.1, forward strand.
TTGCTCCAAGAATCCTAGCTTTTTCAAATCGTGTAAGTGTTGGAGGCCCTATCATTATCTTGCCCCTGCCCACAGTTTCATATTCTACTGGGGTATGAACAGGATCTACTTCAATGATTTCTCTTGCGTCGATGATTTTTTGCAATCTTTCTTGTTCGGCAAGTTCTTCTGGAGAGAGTTCTTTCTTTCCTCGTTTTGTTACTATTGGTCTTTCTTCCTCTTCTGTTACTTCGATGGCTTCGGTTTCTGTGGGTAAGACTGTCGGTGTTGCTTCTTCCTCTGCCTGAACCTCTTCGGTATCTACACTAACTTCCTCAGGTTCATCCGACATTAGGGATTTGGTGAAACAAACGTTATATATTTCATCATACTCCCGTTCAAAAATGAGTGCCGGATCGGTGTCAAAAATTGATCTGGTATTATCATTGAAGGGAAAGAAGGAGACTTCGTTTGAATTAAAGCGTCACCTTGCACCAAAGACTGTCGGTTCCATACTCAGGTCTCTTCCGATAGAAGGCAATGCCCACATGATGGGAAATTCAATAGCATTTGTTGACACCTCCCTTACAGCAGGAGGTGAAAAGCTCAGAACGCAATTCAAAAAAGGGGATGTTGGTTTTATGGCATCGAACGGCTCAATTTGTTTTTTCTTACAAGACGTTTCATCATCAAAACCCATGACACTCGTTGGAAAAATAACATCAAACATAGAAGCATTAACCGAGATTAAACCTGGAGATATCTTCACTATTACTCAAGCTGGAACGTAGATATGGTGTCCGCTGTATCCGCCTATTCTCTTTACAGCGCCTTGTTTCAACTTGTTTAGCAAGAATGCATTTGCTGCTGATACCTTGACATTTGTTTGTCTTGACAATTCTTGCGCTGTGAAAACCTTGGAGCTTTTTATGAAATTCATTGCTTGACCCTCGTCCACAATAACTGATATTACGTTTTTTGACTTTTGCTCTTTCTTATCTTTCTTGGATCCGCCCTCTTTCTTTGCAGCCTCCGCCGCTTGTGCTTTTTCTGCTTGTGCAGGCGATTTTTTCTTTGCTCCACCCATGATCAGACTCTCTTTTTCCTATTTATAAACGAACAAAAGTCTTCACAAGTCCTAAATACAAGCTAAATTTGGGCACTCTTATGGGATTAGATGTAATCGAAGAAAAAAATCTCAATGATATCATAACGTATGCTCT
>JAWOLM010000149.1:0-4721 GCA_033853455.1 Nitrosotalea sp.
AGCGCAGATTACAATATCAAATACAGGTTCCAATTTCGGCATCTCCAACTACGACACGGTCACCAACTCTGGCACCATGACAATATCAATTCCAAGTTTCAATAATGGTTTCTACAATCATGCCGTAATCCACAACTACGGCACCTTCAAATTCAACAGCATGAACGTCCCTTTCTCTTACAAGGGTAGCACCATTTATCTTTACAAAGGTGGCAAGATCATCTACAATGACATCTCTTACAATTATTGTAAAGCACCATTTGTTAACCTCGCCGGTTTTGGTCAGATAATTCTAAAGTGTAGTTAACAGTCATCTCAGGTAATAAAATCTCGTTTTAAAATTTTCTAAAAAAATTAGGAAAGGAGTTTTGTAGCTACTCCAATCAGCTTACTGCGCATTTTCTATCAAAAATTTTTCACAAAAATTCCGGGTTTCCGTATTACCTGTCGTCTTGAACACCCCCGGGCCCGTTCTTATTTTGTATCGAGACATGCCGTTTCTGAAATGGCAGTCTCTTGAAACACCACCGGTATGAATCTTACACAACCCAATTTTAGAGTTTAATCATTCCATTACTTATCAGATATTGTAGTCCTTTGATGAATTCATCATCGGAAATTTGTCCATCCGCCCACCAACCGGCATTATTCTTTATCCAAGAGGGTATTTGTTGTGATTGATTAGGAGATGAGGTTAGAGTCGGTGGAACTTGAATTATTTTTTGCTGTATCAAGTATTGCATGGCTTTAACGAAATCTGAATCGCTGGTTTGGCCTTCTGACCACCATTTTGCCGCATTCTTAACCCATGAAGGGATTCCAGCATATGTGGATCCGGTCTGTGGAACTGAAATTTTGATCTGTTGTGTTTGTGGATTATCACCGGTTAGTGTATAATTGATAGGCGGATACATTGTACGGACTCCGTTTGAGTCATAATGGATGATATTTACTTGAGCTGAAATTACAGGATTTGCTATTCCACTTGTCTGCGCTGATTTAATTTGTGAAGTACCGTCTATGATATAAGATGCGACAGTGCTGTCTGGTATTGAAATCCACTGTATTGGTGTCAAAGCCCCACCTACCTCTGCTCCCTTTATGTCAACATCGTAATTTCCCGTTTGATAATTTGGACCAACGTGATTTCCATCACTTGAATATGCTTGAAGATCCGCATATAGCATTGGTATATTAGAATTAGGTGGTATGTTACCAAACCATCCGGAAGGTGGGCCGTGGGTGCCGCTTGAAAGGCTTACAACAGTTGTAGAATGTGGACTGTGATTGATAGTAAGCGTTCTTCCATCAGAATTTAGTGTAAATTCTACCCCCGCAAAATTATCATTATAGGTTTGTCCTGCAGTCAACGTGGGATTATTCCTTGCAACATCCATGCTGTGATATGCCATTACATTGTATGTGACAAAGACACAGCTATCAAAACCATGGTGTATTAATGCGCCTATGAAAACCGATGAGATCTCGTCCACTGAACCACAGGTAGGATGCAAGTAATTGTCCGCCCTGCTGACAAATGCTCCGAATTCTCGATAAATCTCAAGGCCTGATGATCCTAGAACTGTACTACCTTGCGTTCTTTGATTATTTGGATCCGTATAGCTTTGCTCTGGAGCGCTTGGAACACTATCCAATCCATTTCTAAGCTCAAAGATATATCGCGGTGATGACGGTCCAAAAAAGTCACCCAACTCATATGTGTATACGATATCTCCATAATGCATTTCAGATATCGGGGTTAATGCAATTGGGGCGGTATCATGTGGCAAATCTGAATACGTGAGCCATCCTGCTCTTTCTCTATTGAGTAGTGATATTGGAGGAGGTGAGTTCGTATTGGGGTTTGCCATGATGTCCCAATATCCCATCAAACCTCTAACAGTAAATTCGTGAGTGTTATAAAAGTCCCAGTACGTAAATAATGCATGTCCTAATTCGTGGGCCCAAGCTTCAGTTGTATCTCCAGAGGCACTTACGAGATCTGATGGTTGTTGTAGTATGTGTGTGTACTGGGGCATACCGAAATCAACAGCACAGCTGCCTGACGCACTCATGGTATTGCAAATGTCGCGTACTGCTGAGATGCCTGCATCAAGCTCGCCCCTAGTTATCAGGGCTTGGTCGCGGTCAGATCCTGTGTGTATCACCATGATTTCGTCAAATCCATCTAGTGCAAAGTGATCATGTAGAGCGGCATTATATGCATCTGACCATATCCATGTATGTTCTACCATATTTGCATTAGAAGGATCTGGCGGTATGGTGCTGCTGTAATAACTATGGGTTTGGGGTAAAGTAAACCAGCCGTCTGGAGTTGAGCGGCTTGTTATTAAATGAGGATGTATTCTTATGTGGCACATTGATTGTTGGTAGAAATAATCTGAGATATACTCAAGTCTGTCCTGCATAGAACTAAAATTCATTGGTGTTCCAACGGTCCTGCTGTCATCACTATACTTGGCAGGAATTGCAAGAATGTTTAGGGTTGTAGGCGGTGGCGCATCACGACAGTGTGTACTTATCCATTGGTTAAAATCAATTCTCCATGAATGATATACTACTGGGGTTGTTTGCGCATATGAGTGATATGGTACAGACTCTGATGCAATGGTATGACCGCAAGAGTTCTCCAAATATGCTGTTACAGTAAGATCATCAGCCTCAGTAAACTGTGGCATTCGTCCGCCAATGTCCATGTTGACTGTATCATCTGAATGAAGTGACGGGTAAGTGTTGATGAGAACTATGCGACTGAATGGAGTTGCAGGTGAATGATCCGTTACATTCAGGTACAGGCGTTGTGGCGTAAAACTTGAATGATATTGGATAGACACTACAACATTTTGATTGTGAAATACTTGGTCAGTGGTAGGGGAATTAATGCTGATTGTAGAAAAATCTGTTGCACAGCTTGATATGCTAAAAGATGGATTTTCCCGTGGAGAAGACAAAGTAAAACTTGGATTATTTTGTGGTTGTGTGGATTGACTAGACTGATTTTGAATTGTGTTCTGACTAGAAATAGTAAAAGTGGATGAGCTTTGTATGCTCTGATCATCAATTGCTGTTATGGTATAGCTGCCAGCAACAAAGTCTGAAGTTGACGGTACTGTAAAGCTTGCAGTAAAAGAACCATCAGCTGCTGTAGCAGCACCACCAACTACGGTTTTTCCAAAGTATATGGTGACCTTACTATTGGATGTGAAGTTTGATCCTTGTATTGTCACATAGGATCCTTGTTGTCCTGATGATGGATTGATTGATATCGATGGGGGAGATTTTGAGTTTGAGCCTGTAATGGTAAATTGAGTTGAACCCATCAATCCTTTGGAATCAATTGCTGTTATGGTATAGCTGCCAGCAACAAAGTCTGAAGTTGACGGTACTGTAAAGCTTGCAGTAAAAGAACCATCAGCTGCGGTAGCAGCACCACCAACTACGGTTTTTCCAAAGTATATCGTTGTCTTGTCATATGCTGTAAAACCTTTGCCGGAAATTTGAACTACAGAAATTTGCGGTCCAGAGTAAGAGGATAACGATAATGATGCTGACACTTGACCATTGGTTGGCATCATGTTGGGTGAAAATGAAAGAATGACTATCAAAACAATCGTTATGATAAATTTGGTTCTATTCTTGTTTGCTCTGTATCGTCTATTGGAAAATATGTTATTCAATTGCAGCACTTATAACGAAAAATTATAATAATATAGTCTTTTGTCATTTTTGCGTATTACATTCAGATCAGATTTTTAAATTAAAGAATTAAGGAAGAAGTTTTGCAGCTAATTTTTCAGAAATAAAATAAAAATAAAGATTACCTAGTAAATCATGGCCCTGATTCAGTTGACTCTGAAGATCTAGATTCTCCAGATTCTGTTGTTGCAGTAGAGTTTGTTGTTGATGAGGACTGGTTGGATTCTTGAAGATGTAGCACATTTTCGGTACTCTCTTCTCCCGGCAATCCTAGAGCTTTGTCACCTATTGATGTCTTGAATCCTACTATTGCTATCGCAATTGCAAGTACTGCAATACCTGCGCCAATAGCTATCTTCTTATTCATAAAATATCTTTTGTATTATAGAATAAGAGTCTAGTTGTCATTCCCATCGTTAAGAATGGGCACATTGATAAAAAATAAAATTTAGAAAAGAAGTTTTGTATCTATCCACAATATCTTGCTGCACACTTAATATCAAAATCTTTTCATAAAAATTCCGGGTTTCCGTATTACCTGTCGTTTTGAACACCACCAGGCACGCTACTATAATCTTCTTTTTATGGTTCCGTTACGAAGGACAAAAATTTGAAGAATAAAAAAGGTTGAGTATTGTAATTTATGGTACAAATACACCCCAATCCTTTTCTATCGCAAACTAGCTATCGAAGTCAAATGAGCTTCTTTACCGGAAAGGAAATCGAGGTACCAGATGATGTATCAAAGATCTTGCAGCCAGGAGAAAGTGTGGTACTTGCAGCACAACAGGCACGTTCTACAAACCTCATTAACCCAGATACAATATTTATCACAACACGCAGATTGATGATTCGCAAGCCAACTTCGCTTGGGTTGAGAAAAAATATCGAGGATTACCATTTTACCGATATTGCAAACGTAAAGCTTCACAAGGGAATTGTCAGGTCTTCAATCTCGCTCAAAGTAAGGTATCTCTCTGACAACTTAGAGATTGACAATATAT
>JAWOLM010000150.1:0-11954 GCA_033853455.1 Nitrosotalea sp.
GCTCAGAACCTTATCTCTTAGGAGTTCGTGGGTTCAAATCCCACCTCCCGCATTACAAAACTTTTGGCAATTAATGAAAAATTTATAATCCATCAATCAATTGGTGGTTCATGAAAAGGGTGGAGGCCGTTGTATCTCCAGAGAAGCTTGATTCTGTAGTTGAAGCGTTAAAGAAGACAGGCGTTGGCGGCATTACTATTTTTGATGCCAAGGGATGGGGAAGAGCAAGCAGGCTTACAAAAGAGTCAGAGAAATCAGGTGCCACATATCAGAAACTCAATGTAAAAAGCTATGTCCTGACCGTGGTTGATGATTCTATTGTTGATAAAGTAGTTAGCGCAATTCTTAATGCCGCTACAACTGGTTCTGTGGGTGACGGAAAGATCTTTATCGATAATATCGATACTGCAGTAGATATAGGAAGCGGACAAAAGGGAGTAATGGCAATTTGATGCTAAACTCACTTTGTATTTATTCTAGATTTTATCTTAGATTCTAACAGCTGATTTATTTTCTGACCGTCTACTTTTCCTCGAAGGTCTTTCATTGCAAGTCCCATTAATGGACCGATAGATCGTATCCCTTGTTCTTCTATGATCTTGATATTGGATGACACCAATTTATCCAAAAGGCTATTCAATTCTTTATCATCAATTCCACTAATTGCATTCTTTTCAATTGCTTCTTCTATAGACTTGGCTTTCCCATTCATCATGGTCTCAAAAATTATCTCAAGGGACTCTTTTGCGATCTTTCCTTCTGCCAAATATTCAAATGCCTTTGAGATGTCATCTCTTTTCAATAATTCCGCATTTAGGCCTTGCCTTTCAAGATTAGTAATGGTTCCACTAAGAACCGAGGAGACAAAAGTGGGGGATATTCTCTTGTCTTTACATATGGCTTCAAACAAACCAAGGTACTCGGAATCAAATATTTGCAAGGCAAGTTGTGGATTCAATTCATATTGTTTTTGAATCTCAAACAAGCTCTCTTCCCATGATCTTGGTACATTCTTTTTGGCATCCTCAATCTCGTTTTTCTTTACAATAATCGGAGGTATGTCTGTCTCTGGATACATTCTTGAAGCGCCAGGTCTAGGTCTTAGATATACTGTTTCCCCTGCAAGAGTTGCAACCCTGGTTTCTGCAGGAACACCAGCCTTGGCATCCTCTATCCTTTTGATTATTGATTCAATTACCACATCTAGTTTCCACGATTCGCCTGCGAGAATCAAAAAGCCATCATTTTGTTGTACCTCGAGAATTTTTTTTACTTGACCTATCTCAGTTTCTCCTATTCCATAATTCGGTAGTTCGTCTGAATGAAAGACACCTCCTAAACCGAAAAATCTAACAAGCTCTCCTAACTGCTTCCCAAGCCTTATTCCAAGATATGGTTCAAAACCAAACATTCCTCTGAAGTTCTTTACTCTAATGGCTTTTACAATTGCACCATTGCCAAGTGCTTTTTGAATGGTTTTTGATTGGCAGGTTCTGAACACTTCTGTTACATCTTTTACATCTCTTTCCTTGGCAACGCGTTCAGTATCTAATTTCTTTAGTTTTTCTTGAATTAACTTGAGGCCATATTGCCTTTTAGCTTCGTACTCTACCACTTTTTCAAGCTGTTCAAGTTTTTGTACTCCTTTTACCTCTACTACGCCGCCTCCCTCGATTGAGACATTAACATCCTGTCGTATTGATCCAAGCCCTCTCTGAACCCTCTTTGTTGCCCGAAGGAGGCGTCCTATTGTCAGTGCGATTTTTTTAATCTCTTGTGGAGTTCCACTTACTGGTTCGAGAGCTATCTCTACCAGAGGTATTCCCAATCTATCCAAGGTATACTCTCTAAATTCCGGCAAGTCATTGAGAAGTTTTGCCGCATCTTCTTCTAAACAAATGCTCTGAACACCAACCTTTTTTCCATCCACATCTAAGCTTCCTCCTAGACCAATTAGCATGGTTCTTTGGAATCCCGAAGTGTTTGAGCCGTCTATGACTAGCTTTCTCATAACATAGATTTCGTTGAAAACGTGTGTTTTCAATGCAGAGGCTATTATCAATGCAGTTTCTTTTGCATCAGGGCTTACGTCATGAGGAGGTTCTTCATCCTGTTCTACAAGACAACTGCTCTCTGGATTTGCATAATACATTATGGTCTTCTGCTTGCTTGTTTCAAACAATGCGCTTGGGTCTAGTTCTCCTAGTTCGCTTTTTGCTATCCTAAGCTTACGTGTAAATTTTAATGGATAATCCGTAGATTCTATTGAAGAGCAATCGCAGAATAATTTTTTACCGGGACCAAGTTGTTGATGTATTTCTAGACCAACCCTGAGACCAATTTTATCCATCTGAATTTCAGACACTTGTAATTTTATTGCGATACTTGTTTTAAATCTTAGTCTGAAATTTCTAAAGCTATATTTTCTTTCATCATCTTTTCCATTCCGTTGACATCTTTGGAATTGCCTAATGCCCACATGGCTTTGACAAGAGCTGTCTCTGGGATCATATTTCCAAGCGGAACTACACCGAGATTCAGTAAGTCTCGCCCACTATCATAAACTGTCATACGTACAATTCCGTCTATACACTGAGATGTCATGCCTATGAAGAGCCCTTTTCTTTTTGCATGTTCTATGGCTTTGTACAACACTTTTCCTACATGACCAAGACCAGTTCCTTCGAAAATGATAGCCTGATAGCCCATATTGACTACATTTTCCATCAATGCAGGATCAAGGCCAGGATAATATTTTATCAACATGACTTTGCTGTTAAAATTAATCTTAGGATTGAATGCCTTTTGAACAGGATTAAACAGCGGATCCTTTTCTATGATGTCTTTTTTTACGATAAAAGCAGGTGTTCCGCCTACCGTCTGAAACGCATTTCTTTTGCTAGTATGATTCTTTCTCACTCTTGTTCCCCAGTGACAGGCTACATCGTCATCGCTTGTTGAATTATGCATTACAACAAAAATACCATTAACTTCAGTCTCTATCAGAAACTTGGTTGCTGCTATGAGATTTAGTGCAGCGTCTGAAGATGGTCTGTCTGAAGATCTTTGAGAACCAACCAAAGCTACAGGTTTGGGATATCCTGACAAGGAGAACGAAAGTGCAGCAGCTGTATACTGCATTGTATCAGTTCCGTGTGCTACTATGATTCCCTTGTATTCTGACTTGGCACACCAATTGAGTTTTTCTGCAATCTTTACCCAATGTTCTGGTAAAAGATTTTCAGAATACTCTGAGAATAACACTTCGGTGTCTATGTTAGCAATCTTGGATAATTCTGGCACACTTGCGTTAAGCTCTGCTGCTGTCAATGCAGGGGTCACACCACCGGTTCTGTAGTCTATTCTACTTGCAATAGTTCCACCAGTTGAAATCAACAAAATCTTGGGTAATTTTGGATCAGTCTGTGGTTGTGAAACACTTTCCTTCTTTGCTGCCGGTTCTGATTCTGTCACTATTTGGGATATTTTTCCAATTTCCAGTCCAATATTGTAGCCATTTTTTAGCTTGAGAACAATGTGTTCATCATCACTGTACTCGTATCTTGGCATTAGGATTCCGGAATATGTAGAATCCTCTTGTTGTACCTTGACTAGGCTACCTACCTCTATGTTGTTCTTTTTTAGGAATTCTAAGCTTTTTCCACGGTACCCACTATAGGACATTTGCTTGGATTAGAATTGTTATTTTATTAAAATTACCTGTAGTAAGGAACTGCTACCTTTTCGCCTATCTTGAGTTCCTTCTGGGTCCTTACTTTTCTAACAGCTTCCTCAAAGTGTCTCATAGTAACCCTCGCATCCGCTGCTTGCTTCTCTGCCTCCTTTTGATCAGGATACTTGGCAAGAAACTCGTGGATAACAAGGGAGACTGCAGTGTTGGCAATTGATGCTACGTCTGCTCCGCTCATTCCGTCGCTTGATTCTGATATCTTGTCAAGATCCACATAATCGGGATTCTTTACTCCATTTACCATTTGCTCTCTGTCAATCGGAATATCCTTTACGTTGATTTCAAGTATCTTCTTTCTTCCTTCTTTATCTGGAAGTGGTACCATGATTATCTTGTCAAATCTTCCCGGTCTTAGCAATGCAGTATCTATCATATCAGCTCGGTTTGTTGCAGCCAAGACAACTACACCTCGGAGACTTTCTATACCGTCAAGTTCTGTTAGCAGCTGACTGACTACTCTTTCAGTCACAGCTGTCTCTCCACCAATTCCTCTTACAGGAGCTATCGAATCAATTTCATCAAAGAATATTACACAAGGAGAAGCTTGCCTTGCTCTTCTGAATATTTCTCGTATTCCACGTTCTGATTCTCCTACCCATTTTGATAGCAGCTCTGGACCTCTTACTGAAATGAAATTAGCCTCACTTTCAGTAGCAACAGCTTTTGCAAGTAGAGTCTTTCCAGTTCCACTAGAGCCGTGCAATAGTATTCCTCTTGGCATTCTGTGTCCAAGCTTAGAGTACAACACTGGATATTTCATTGGCCATTCTACTGCTTCTTGCAGCTCGCGCTTGACATTTTCTAGTCCTCCAACTTCCTCCCAGCTGACATCTGGATTCTCGATGAAGACTTCGCGCATTCCGGAGGGTGTTACCTCTTTGAGGGCATTCTGATAATCTTCATCATTTACAATTAGCTTGTCAAGAGTCTCGGGAGGAAGTTTTTCGTCTTCCAAGTTGAGCTCTGGTAATAGTCTTCGCAAGCACTTCATGGCTGCTTCTTTACACAAGTACTCCAAGTCGGCACCTACGTAGCCATGGCTTATTGCAGCAATCTTGTCCAAGTTTACGTCGTCGCTGAGAGGCATGTTTCTTGTGTGAATCATTAGTATGTCCTTTCTGCCTTTCTTATCAGGTACTTTGATCTCGATCTCTCTGTCAAACCTTCCTGGTCTTCTGAGTGCTGGATCAATTGCATTGGGTCTGTTTGTAGCAGAAATTACTATGACCTTACCTCTTGCTTCTAATCCATCCATTAGTGATAATAGTTGTGATACTACTCTTCTTTCTACCTCGCCTGTTACTTCTTCTCTCTTTGGAGCTATGGAATCGATTTCATCGATGAATATTATTGATGGTGATTTTTCCTTAGCCTCCTTGAAAATTTCTCTGAGTCTTGCCTCGCTTTCACCATAGAACTTGCTCATTATTTCAGGACCTGAAATGCTGATGAAGTGAGCATTGCTTTCATTTGCAACAGCTTTTGCAAGTAGCGTCTTTCCAGTACCAGGAGGTCCATAGAGTAACACACCTTTTGGTGCCTCAATACCGAGTTTTTCAAATATTTCAGGATGTCTTAGCGGAAGCTCAATCATTTCACGAACCTTCTTAATCTCATCTGTCAAGCCTCCGATATCTTCATAGGTTACCTGTGGAACGCCGCGTAAAGTCTCTCCTTTTTCTGCAATGTGAAATACAGTCTTTTGGGTTACAAGTACTGCATCAGCTGCCGGTGTAACACCTATTACTTGAAAAGTAAGTCTTCCGCCAAAGTACGGAACCATTACGTTGTCACCTTTAATCAGGGGAACACTTTCCAACGCATCTGCAAGATATCTTTCATCAATTGGAGGTATTGCTTCAAGGGGGGCAACTACGACCTTTTCAGCAGCAACAGCCTTTATCTTACGCACAGCAACAGTATCTCCTATTGCAATGCCTGCATTGTTTCGTACCAGTCCGTCGACTCTGATTATTCCTTTGCCTTCATCAGACGGATAGAGTGGAAGGCATTTTGCGACAGTTCTTCTTTTACCTTTGATTTCAATAACGTCTCCAGTGGACGCGCCAAGCGAGTCCATAGAATCATAATCAATACGTGCTACTCCTCTTCCCACATCTCGTGTATATGCCTCAAGTACCTTAAGGGAGAGAGTGTTCTGGCTCATAGTTTAAACACCCTCAAACTAATTTTTATACCTTTGTCGTCTTTGATTCATGACAATAGATCAGAAGATTAAAATTTACAAGGAAGGGCAATTCCGATACTTTGGGTAAAAGACCACTAGTGAGAAGACGAGGTAGAGGCGGAATGCAGTTCCGTGCAGCTTCTACTGGCAAGTTGACTCCTGCAAAATATCCGAGATTCATGCTCTCTGAACAACATGAAGGAGAGGTAATTGATTTAGTACATGAAACAGGTCGTGACGCTCCTCTTGCTAGAGTTAGATTTGAGAATGGAAACCAGTCTCTCATCCCGTCAGTTTTAGGTGCCAAAATTGGGACAAAATTACAATTTGGATTGAAATCAGAAATTTCTTCTGGTAACGTAATTAGTATACAAAATATTCCAGACGGAACATTGGTGTGCAACGTAGAACGACACTTTGGAGACGGAGGTTCTCTGGTAAAATCTGCAGGTTCTTATGCTACAGTCTTTTCCCACAGCAATGAAGGTGTAACACTAAAACTTCCATCAGGCAAGTTTACTACTCTTCATCCTCAAAACAGAGCAATGATTGGAGTTCTTGCTGGCGGGGGTAGTGGTGATAGACCGTTTATGAGAGCAGGAGTAGCTTGGAGAAGAATGCGTTCTAAAGGACACAAATATCCAATAGTAAGAGGAGTAGCACAAGCAGTGTATGTTCACCCTCATGGTGGTGGTAGACATCAACACGTTGGTAGAAGCTCTACTGTTTCAAGAAATGCTCCACCGGGACGAAAGGTTGGTAGCATAGCCGCAAGAAAAACAGGAAGAGCTAGAGTTAAAGAAAGAGAATAAATTCTTAAAGCTAATTAATAGTTAAGACAAAAATTAATTTATGATGATAAAACAAGTTCGTCTTTACGTTAGCGGTAAAGTACAAGGGGTTTATTTTCGACAAGGGTTGAAAGAAACTGCAGAAAAAAATAATGTTACAGGTTGGGTTCGAAACCTTCCGGACAAAAGAGTTGAAGCAGTTCTAACAGGCGAAGAATCTAATGTAGATGCTGTAATAGACTGGAGTCGTTTTGGTCCTGGTGGAGCCATGGTGGATGATTTAAAAATAATAGACGAACTCCGTTCTGAAAACTTTGCAGATTTTGAAATTCTTCTCTAGTGTATATTTGAATAGGCCTCAGCAATGAGAGTTTGTAGTTCCCCAAGATCCTGACCTGGTTTTACCTCAATCTCTTTTATTGATTCTTTTCTATCTCTTCTGATCTTTGCAATAACCGAATCTCTCTGCGGCTCGACATCCGCAAAATGTCTAAACGTCATAGATTTACAAAAAACAATTCTGTGCATACGAACGTCTTCTATCACGTTATTACCAAGTGAAAAGCAGTAATCCCTTATCTCTTCAAATAATGGTTTTACTTGAGGCGTTAACTGTTTCTTGAAATCATCAAAAGTTCTTTTATGACCTGTAATCAAGCCGTCCATAATTTTCATTTTATCAACGTAATATTTAGAGGTAGTAGCTCTGCTAGTTCCAGTCTAGGCAAATGGCCTCATCTCAAGTCAAGCAAGATCCGCCACGTAGACGACGCAGCGTGAATGCTCTACCTTAGGATTGCTCCCTCCCGGACCTCATCCCTTTCGGCAGTTAGAACTTGGGAACCATCCCTTCGGACAGCCCCGGTCCTGCATCCACCCGCTTCGGCGTGATTTCATCTCCGCAAGTCAAGCGAGTATCATCCATCTAGAGATTTACCCAGCAGTTACCGATCTCTGCATATAGCCGGTTTCAGAGACAGGGCACGGCTAGCGCCCCGATCTTCCCTACTACCATCATACCATTGTTACAAGATCCTTATGTGCATTAGGATCCGCCTACTCCCAACCTCAATAATGTACTACATACGGCACATGTATCGCTAGTACATTCTGATCCGCATCTTGAACAACTCTTCCATTTCTTCATATTTTCATCCTTCAGCGTGGAAGACACTTTCAAAATTGACTTGTACATATTATTCTTTATTCCAATGTGATTTTTTTCAAGCGAGTTGAGAAAATCACGTATCTCCGTCCTTATACCTTCGTTCATGTGAGGACATTGTTCTGACTGGAATGGAATCTCATTTGTGAAAGCATAGAAGACAATCTCATTCTCATAAATTTCGCAAAATGGCTTTATCCTTTTTATCTTCTTGTTATTGGGTTCTGGATCCATCCATCCTATCTTGCTTGTGTCGCCAGAAAGAAGATTGATGATAAAGGTCTGAATAAAGTCATCCAAGTTATGACCAGTAGCAACTACGTCAACTCCCAACTCTTTTGCACCAAAATCAATTGCGCGTCTTCTTAGTATTCCGCATATGGAACAGGAAGAGATCTTTTCATTTTCTCGTAGCTCAAGTGATTGTTCTAAGGTTGTGCCAAAGAGGCTTTCATATGAATAAACATTGTGTTCTACTCCTAGCCTGTTGCAAAAATCGTGTACGATATCTAATGCCTCATCTCTGTATCCTGGAATTCCTTCATCAACTGTAATTGCCTGAAGTGTGAAATTGTGATTTAATGAAATTTGTTTTAATGTATGAAGAAGGGAGAGTGAATCTTTTCCTCCCGACACTGCAACTCCCACCACGTCTCCTGCATGAATCATTTTGTACTTTGATATTGTTTTGGTAGTTTTTCGAACAATGGATTTTGAGAAACACTCTGAGCAGAGATTTTCCCCGGAATATTTCCTAGAGTAAACCACTGTATTTTCACAATAGTTACATTTCATGAAATTGCCTCGAATTATCCTAATTTAGTCTTATTTCACAGTCTTTCTCAAATTGTGATAAAACCAGATTTTACTGCAGAGAGTGCTATGTTTAACCCAAACAAAACAAAGGTGATAACATACAGTGATAACATGGTTCCCTTCAAAGCACGTTCAGATATCTTCTTCTCAATTATGCTATGGATAAATTTCCCGCCATCTAGTATGGGCAAAGGCAACATGTTGAATATTCCAATGAAAAATGATAGCATCCATAACCATAACAAAAACATAAACACCTCCGGACTCCAATGTATGTAATAAGGAACTACTGGTTGATACGAAGGAAGTGCAGCTCTCATTATTCCGAGCATTCCTTTTTGAGGATTATCTTTTGATGGTGTTATAGTTACAGGAATCTGAAGAGTTTGTCCTGATCTTGTTACTGTAACAGTTGCAGTATCACCGGGTTTCAGATTGACTTTGGCAAAGTCTTGTGGCAGAGCTATGTGTATTCCATTTATTGCAGTTATAATGTCGTCTTTTTGTAATCCTGCTTTTTCAGCTCCTGAACCGGGCTCTACTGAGATCACTGGAACACCTAGAGGCTCATTATAGAGCACGTTTCGTATGCCATCTGGCATGATTAGAGCAAAGGATGGGTTGAAAAGAAGTAGACCTGCAATTACAAAAGAGAATATCACATTTGATGTTGCGCCTGCTCCTATCACTCTAAGTCGAGAAATTTTTCTGGCTCTTGCAAATTCCTCTTCATCTGGTTCGACAAAACCTGCAAAAAGCGCAATAAAGACAGCAAAACCGCCAGTTTTTATCTTAATTTTTTCAAGGGTAGCTACTATTCCATGCGCACCTTCATGCATTACAAGAACAATTGGAACAGCAAGAAGAAAATATGCAATATTTGTGCTTGATTGAATTGTAACTCCTGGTATGAGTACGGTCATTTCTGCAAATGATTCTGGTTTGACAAAAAAGTTGGAAAGATTAGAAATCAAGTACCAAAACGCTGCTCCCATCATTATAAATCCAAGCACAACGCTTGTGTTTGAGAAGATTCTGGTAGCTCGCTCCGTTCTGCCTAAAAGCCTAGTCAAAAGTAACTGGACATTCTGATTTTTGTAAGTTAGACTGTATGGCTTTATCTCAAAACCGCGTTTGTCTAGTTTTGCAGCTTTTGCAATCGTAAATACAATGAGCCATGCAACTAACACATAGACAATAGAATTGTGCTGTAAAAACTCAAATGCCAAATTAATTGATATTCTTTTTTAGTGAGGCAATTTATCAGTTGCTATGGGGATCTTGATAATATCGACATATCCTGACAAAAAATCTGTCAAAAAAATTGCAAATGTTGTAGTTAGCAAGAGATTGGCAGCATGCGTTAATTATACAAAAATTGATTCTGTATATGCATGGAAAGGAAAGATGGAAAACACCACAGAATTTTTAACACTATTCAAGACTACAGAAAAAACAAAAAAGATACTCAAAGAAGTGATAAAGAAAACACACCCATACGAAGTTCCAGAGATTGTTGAGATAAAAATGGATTCCGTAAATTTATCTTATCAAAATTGGCTTGCAGATTCAACCAGTAAGGGAAAATCTAAGAAGAGAAACAATTCCTCCAAGATATGAAACACGGAGACCTACATCGGTAGTAGAATCAACAGCATATACTTCTACGCCTTTTCCTTCTGCATTATTTAGGAAAGCAATAACTTTGTCTTCGTCCTGATTTTCAAAAACCTTGTCAGAAAACACTAATGATTGTACCGCCCCTGCATCATTTGCCTTTACTGTTTCTTCAAAACCCATACTAAATTTGTTAATTTTTTTGTTCACCATTAGCATTACCTCATCCAAGATAGCAGAAACTTTTGCAATCTTACTTTTCGTCAAGGCTTGTTTCATCGTTTCTGACTTGATAAATGTGTAAATCCCATCTTCGCCGCTTGCATCAATGCCCTCAATCATTCGTACTTCATGGCCTTTGATTGATGTTGAGTCGGAAAGAAAGTTCCCTAATCTCTTTTTTGTCTCTCCCGGTCCGAATATTATGACCTCATCTTTTTCTCTAATTGTAGAAACTATCGCACTTTGGACATCTTTGAAAAAATCTTCTACATTAAATTTTGACTTATACCTTTTGCCTGATGCACCTGAATATAGATTGGGCATTAATTTGAGGTGAGTGCCAGTCAGTCTCCCTATTCCACAATCACTTGTATCTATTGCAACAAGCAAAAAGCTTCCAACATCTTTTTTTTCGAATATCAGTTTTTTTTCAATCTCACTCCACTTTTTCTTAATTAGAGTTATGGGCTCTCCAATTTTCAATGTCATGGAATGATGCGAGCCTTTTGTGACAGACTCGTTATCTGATTCTGCAATGATCCCTTGAACCTTTAATCTGTCAACAACATCATCAACAGAAATCTTTTCAACATCAAGGGCAATACGAATTTTGATTCTCTCTCCTCTGTCAGGTCTTGAAAAATCTTTTTCTTGTTTTACAACTCGAGTAGTATCTCCAATTACTCTATCGCCCTTTTGCAAGACCCTCCGCAATGTAAAAAGATCATCTGATTCTTCAGGAATCAGGGCTGTCATGCTGTCATCTATTTTTTTTGAAATCAAATTGCATTCTATAAGAAATTACATTAATAAAAAATAATTTGCCTAGTTTGTTAACTCGTCAGCTTCGACCTGTTTTTCTACTGCTTTCTTTCTCAGATAGTTTTGAACCCATTCCTGCGTTAAAACTCCTGCTTCCGTTAAATTCACTAGCGTATTGGTTGATGCCTCACCTGTTACCTTTCCCATTGAACGTCTAACCTGTCTCCACTTTAGGTTCGTGTTGCCGCTTTTTGATGAATAGATGATACCTAGAACTTCTTTTGCATTGACAAATGTCATGTCACGTATTTTCTTGAGGGTGACCTTGTCTGCTGCTTCCACATAAATTAGACCAGGAGAAGTTTCGCGCTCTGGAAATACTTCGTAGTCTTCCAAGTAACTCTCAGGAATAAACGAATTACAGGTACTTAGAACTATAAAATTCCTGAAACTTTCAAGCGAACAAGTAGCATCGATTGTCACCATTTGTTTAGATTTTACATCCGCCTTTTATCAAGCTTCTTGAAAGACTCAATTAGGAACAAGAAAAATTACTTGATGCAGGCGTTGATGACCCAATCCCTTTGATTTGATGAGAAGGATCTTGAGTTCTGAGCCTGCAGTTGATTTTTATGAAATGAA
>JAWOLM010000151.1:0-5254 GCA_033853455.1 Nitrosotalea sp.
GAAGAGCAAGACCGCTTCCTTTTCTAATCTTATCTAAATTTACTTTATGAATTGGGCTCAAAGTAATTTCAGAAGCTATTATTTCAATTACCACTTCTGGCTCAAACCAAACATCTGCTTCAAGGCCGCTCTCAATTCTTGGATCTTTTTTTACGCTGATTTTATCTGATAATATCTGATAGAATTGGTCCAAACTCTCGTCAGTAAACCCTGTTCCTACCTTACATACACTAGGATACATATCCTCTTCCTCATCATATGCAGAAAGCAGGAGTGCTCCGTACTTGCCTGTCCTTCTACCGCGGCCATAAAATGCACCAACCACTACCAGGTCAAGCGAGTCTCCAAGCTCATTTCTATATTCTCGTTTAAGTTTGAGCCAGTTACTTGCCCGTGCGCCAGCCCTGTATGGTGAATCAAGATGTTTTAGCATTAATCCTTCGCATCCAACGTTAATGGCATTTTCAAGAAAATCTTCAACCTCATCATCTGTTTTGACTAGGGTCATAGGCATTACTTTTACAAAAGCATCCTCTGTTACTAAAGTCTCAAGTGCATGTCTTCGCTCCTTGTATGGTACGTCTATGCAACTCTTTCCGTCAAAAAACAAGATGTCAAAGAGATTAACTGTAATTGGGTATTCCTGTACTGCCTTTGCAATCTTGTACTTTCTTCTACGATGCATAAGTTCTTGGAAGGGCAAAAATTCTCCAGTGTTTTCATTAATTGCAACCGCCTCCGCCTCTAGTATTACTTCCTTTGCCCTGATAGATTTCCCAATCTTTTCCACAATGTCTGGATAATAACTTGTAATGTTTTCAAGGCTTCTTGAATAAAGAACGATTTTTTCTTTTTGAATGTGGATTTGGACCCTCTCCCCATCAAGTTTGTATTCTGCAGCAAATTCTTGACCCATTTTCTCATGTGCTTCCAAAGGACTTTTTACTCTCTCAGCAAGCATTGGACGAATTGGACTAAAGACTGATACTTGAAAATGCTTTAATTTTTCAGTTCCGCTTCTTGCTACCGATTCTGCAACTCTGCCCAAATCACTACAAACATTATATGCGTGTTCTAATAGCGGTCTGTTCTCTTTGGAACCGGTAAATGCGATGGATAATGCATCAAGTATGGTGTAATCAGCTATGCCTAGTCGCAAGTTGGCCGTAATTATTTTTGCAATAAACCTTCCTTCGATTGGACTAGCGTCATTTAGTAAACTTGAGATATACTTCATTTTCATATCTTGAGACCTATTGCCCTTTAGCTCTGCTATCTTGAACAGAGTATCATACACTCTCTCAACAGTAATGTCTTCTTTTAGAAAGGTAGTTTGGGTTTTCTGTTCTAAAACCGTGGCTGTCACCTGTCCAAAATCTCCAGCTTTTTTGTATTCGTGGTCGATTTTTTTCACTGGGATACCTGTGGATTTTGAAAGTGCCTTGACTGCAATTTTTTCAGCAACTCCTACTTCTATCCCTTCATGATCTGGCCTCAACTTCCCCTGAAGCAAGTATACAACTTTTGGAATTATTTCAGGCGGGGTAATCTTAAATAAATCAACTAGGTGTTGAGTCAACTCGAGTCGCTTTGTAGTTTCTTCCATGTACCCAAGGGTATCAGCAACTAACGAAAACTTCATCTGACGATTTTTATAATCTGTAGAATAAAAGGTTGAGCAATAAACACTGTTTATTTTTTATCCAATGATTCAAAAAATGAACCGATACCAGTGCTTTTACTTCCGATCCAAAGTTTGATCATATGCCCATTAAGTTCTTGCCACATGATAAACAGCCTTAAATTGTTGAATGTTGCTATGATGCCATGGCTTATGAGAGCGTCATAGCTATTGTGATAATCATAGCTGCAGTTGTGCTTGGTGCGAAAAAAATTCCCGAGCTTGCAAGGTCTCTTGGCAAAGCAAAAGGTGAGTTTGAAAAAGGAAGGATAGCCTCAGACAAAGAGCTAAAGGACTTTAAGGACAATCAAGCATAAACCTACACAACTCTCAAATGAAATTAAAGTAATAACGCTAGTCTGTAGTGGTAGTAGGTGTTTTCGTTATGATAGATCCTGCTACTATCTTATCAGCTACAATTTCGGTCGCATCTAATTTCAGAAATGAGACATCGTTTGAATCTATTTTCATAAACCCGTTTTCAGGAACAGTGAGCTTTAGAAATGATGAGTCACCTTCCATCTTGAGAAATCCATTTTCAGGAACATCAAGCTTTAGAAACGAAGAATCACCATTTATCTTCATAAACCCGTTTTCAGGAACAGTGAGCTTTAGAAATGTAGACTCTCCACTCATTTTCAAAAATCCATTTTCAGGAACATCGATCTTAAGGAATGTAGCATCCCCATTTATTTTCAAATAACCAGTTTCAGGGACTTGAACCTTGTCAAATGTGCCATCGATTCCATCTAGCTTGAGAAAAGAGGCATCCGACGCAGAAATTTTAAGGGTTGAAATCTCCGAAGCCTGCAGCTTACCGGAGAGAAAGCTTGAGAATTGTCCTTGAAGATTATTGAGCGCTTGTTGCAATTGGTTTACCTTTTGGATGAGATCCTCTATACTGATGTCGCTTGACAAGCTTGAAGTCTGCGAGTTATCAGCAAATACCTTTTGTAGTCCTCCAAATCCGCTTATTGCAACAGCTGAAACAACTCCGCCAGCAACTATCTTTTTTAAGAAATCAGATCTGGAGATTGGTTCATTAATTTCTGTAAGAGACTCATCCGCCGTACCTTCTGGTTCCTCACCAGATTTTTGCATGTCAATTATCTTTGCATTTAATGATATAAAAATTGCTCACCATTTTAAACAATAACATAAATTCTCTTGTTCTATTTTAGATCGGTTAATTTTTGCTAAAAACACTAGAAATTTTAAAATTTATTTGTTTCAAAAGTGTCTTGCACAGGATAATAAATTCATTTTATACCTTGCTGACGCCTGTTGACGGAATGTCACAGAGGTAACTGCGACTTATGACCTTGGATGTTGAAATGTAATTGTTCCTCTCAGAACTATGGCAAGATATCAGGTAATCGTAAATTTTCTTTGAATAATCTTGTAGAATAGTTATTATGGGATCAAGTGATTCTGCAAGATAAAATCCCGGACAGGCTCCAGTGAAAACAAATTTTGCGTGTGACTCGACCTTCCACCATTTATCGCCGGTAGTGCGCCATGGAAGAAATGGAAACATCCAACATACTCCTGGTTTGTCAGGATGAATGCTGCAACCCTCTGAAGACAAAAACCTGCAGGGAATTTTTTTCCCGTTGTCCTCGGAAGTTTCCTCTTTTTTTCTTTTCATGGACAACATGGAATGAGTAATTAGTACATCATTAACCGATTTGTCTTGAAATGTTATTACTACTGTTTCGTTTTTGATAAAGTCAGATCTATTTTTATAATCTAGTTTTTTTGTCATAATCTCAATGTCATTTTCTGTCATAGGCAACCTCACGGGTTTTTCACAACAGTTATGACAATCTGGCCACAAGCATTTCCATAGTACATAGAGCTGCGATTTTTCTAAAAATGGAATATGAAAATACACTTCTCCAACCTGCACTATTTTTTCAGTTAAGTCATTTCTTTTACCCATATGTATATCGTATACTTCTTGTGGAATCTTCCATTTCTGAGAGATCTCATCAAGCGCCTCCTCCATTGGGGATCGTATGGGAATCAACAAATCACTTTGTCTTCAGTCTGTTAAAACTTTTTTCGCGGTTGCGACAATATGATTAACTCCGTTTCTTACTCTTTCTTTGGGTTTATTGGAAAACGCTCTACTCAATTGCAGTACTAAGAACTAAAAATTATTAAAATATGACCTTTTGTCATTTACTTATATTACTTGCAGATCATATTTGCAAAACATGAATTAATTTCAGAATTACAATATTCGCATAAAATCAAAAATAAGATGTTATTTCTGACATTTCTAAAAATGAAAGACTAGTTTTTATTAAAAGATTCAACCCTAGCAAAGACTAATGACAAGAAAAATAACCCTGACTCTTACAATCGCGGCAATATCAATTACCGCGATACTAGGTAGTCTAATTCCATCACACGCAGCCCAACAACAAAATTCACCATGGACTAGCGACATCACTAATTTGCAGACGTTACTCCAAAATCAGATAAACACTGTAACAGGAAACATAAGCACATTAACAAGCAATCTTAACAACGAAATATCTTCTAGACAATCTACTGACGCAGCTCTGTCCTCACAAATCAATAACCTCAACAGTCTCATTACAAATCCGCCGCCTGCTCCAATAAACAAATTTTTGTTTGTAAAAAGTGTCAAGCAAGGAGACCTAGGAGGAAGCTCAACTGATCCAAACCACCAAAGTGCAATAGGCATCATATCAGTTGGCCATTCGATAGTTTCTCCCACTGATCTTGCTACGGGACAGGCAAGTGGCAAAAGACAACACTCTCCGCTAGTTATCGTGACGCATATAGACAAGGCAACTCCAAAACTGTATCAGGCACTGGTAACTGACGAGAACCTTCCCAATGTAGAACTTGACTATTGGAAGACAAACAGCGATGGTTCACAAAATATGTACTTTACAATAAAGTTGACCAATGCTAGGATTTCTTCAATCAACTTTACCAACCAAAACTCAGCAGACCATCCAAGTTCAGACACTTTTGGTGAATATGTGGAGATATCGTTTACGTATCAGAAGATAGAATGGACATGGACTGACGGCGGAATTACAGCACAAGATGATTGGACAGCGTTGCCCTAACCGCCCATCTTTTTTATTTTCGGCAAATCATGATCTAATCAATATTGTGGAACTTGTATCAATGCTAGTGTTTAAGCTACATTGTAAACAGGAAGGTTGAGTTATTTCAAGCGAAGGTGAGACTTGATTCTCAATCGTATTTCCGGCGTTCTTTTCAAAACTATATTGTGAAAGTCAGATGATTCTTCCAGATCTAGATATCTTTTATTCCTCTGCAAAAAACCATCAAGGAAAACTCCACTGATGTATCCAACATAAAGACCGTAAGAAAAGTCTTCAAGATTGGATGTTATTGATAACGACTTGGCTTCTGAGAGTACCATCTTGGGATAATCAAGAGCATACGTTATGATATCATTGAGATTTTTTTCTTCGATTACATCTAATCCCATAAGAGTGCCCAAATTTAGCTTGTATTTAGGACTTGTGAAGACTTTTGTTCGTTTATAAATAGGAAAAAGAG
>JAWOLM010000152.1:0-5657 GCA_033853455.1 Nitrosotalea sp.
AAGAAAATATGTTATAAAAATAGAGGGATTTTGCTAGTCACTGCTTTCTGTTGTCTTCGAATTACCCTCTAATTCTGGAACCTCAGACTGCAAAATCTTAATTTTCTGTAAAAGTTCGTTTCTAAGATCTCTTGCAACCCGCCTTACTGTTGGTCTTGGAACTCCAAGATCTTCTACTACTTTTGTGTAGATATCTTGCTTATCTGTAAAACCTTTGTCAAGCAGATTGTTGATTGCTTGTTTGATATTTGTGCTTTGGGTAGTACGATTCACGTTTTTTATTTTTCAGATCTTCTATATAAGACTGTTACTATGTTTTTGGTAACGGTATATCATAATTGCAAATTCAATTTTGTATTTTGGCAAAGTCTTGGAATAACATGTTTGTATCATAATTTTCAAAATTTTTCAAAGTTTTTTCTGATTAATTTATTCGACCTAAAATGTTTTTATCTCACTTGACTTTTTACATGGATATCAAAAGGACAGCCTTACTGGCAAAGTAAGATATCGTAGAAAAGTTCTTATGATAAAATGGAGGCTTGTGAAAGGTGGCACAGGCAACAATAGAGACCAATTTTGGAAGCATTGTCTTTGAACTATTACCAAATATTGCTCCTGAAAGCGTACGAAACTTTACCAAACTTGCAAAAAGCAGTTTTTACGATGGAACTCTCTTTCACAGAGTAATACCTGGCTTTATGATTCAGGGAGGAGATCCTAACACCAAAAAGCCAGACAAGAGCAAATGGGGCATGGGAGGACCGGGATACACGGTAAAGGCAGAGTTTAATTCAAAATCCCATCTAAGAGGAATAGTCTCTATGGCAAGGGCAACCGACCCAAATAGTGCAGGTTCACAGTTTTTCATAGTAACTACAGATAGTACTTTTCTTGATAGGCAATATACAGTATTTGGCGAGGTTAAGAAGGGAATGGATGTTGCAGACAAGATAGTAAATCTGCCAAGAGACAAAAACGACTGTCCAAATCAAGAAGCCAAGATTCTACGGGTAACGGTATCAGAATAGGATTCACATGAAAAAACTTTTCTTATCTCTTGTAATAGCAGTAACAATCTTCTCAACTACGGCAGCGTTCGGACAGGCATCAATGGGTGGACCACCTAATGAGGATATTAAAATTTCAATTGACGAAAATGGAACAGCTCATGTGGAACACGTAGTAATGGGTAATGCCACGGGTGCAGTCCATGTCGAAATGGTTTCTGGCAACTTGACTAACTTTGTAGTTTCTGATCAATCAGGAAATGCAGTACAGTATTCTACAATTGGTCAAAATCCAATGTCTATTTTGTTACTACCTACTCAGAGAAATGCAACATTGATCAAGTATGATATATCCAATGCAGTAACAAACGATAATGGCGTATGGAAATGGAATTACTTTGAACCAAGTGATGCAGCGTTCACCGACTTTTATTTTCCTAAAGGAGTAGACACTATTTGGGCACAAGACAGACCAGTCTATCTTGGAGAAAAGGGACTTAGGCAGGTTGGAAACGGTATGGAGCTTACGTACATTATCAACGCACCTGAAACTATACATACTGTACAATGGCAGAACCAGACATTCGATGTAGGAATAGGAACTCTGGCAAATGTGAGTTCTCCAGTTTTTGATCAATCAGCAAAAACATTTGCATTTGATGTAGACAAAGCAAATTCTCATGTCATAGTAATTATGCCAAAGGCGCTATTATGGGGACCGTATCAATCAACAATAAATACGAATAAGACGCTTACAACTCCATTCCGTGATAACGGTACTTATACTTGGATAGGAATAACACCTGAACAGAGTGGAACGCTGCAGATCACAGGCACAACCGCAATCCCAGAATTCCCAATGTTTGTTCCACTAGTAATTGCAATCTCTGCAGTTGTTGTCTTGAGATTCTCAAATAAATTGAGTTTCCACTAGATTATTAATAGTGAAAATTTAAAAAAATTCATGCAATGCGGATGTCATTGTATAAAGTGCGGAAGTACTGAATTACAGTCTAATCGTATTGGCAAGGTTGAAAGTGACGGTTACTTCGACATGCACCATACATGCCTGAAATGCAATACTCATTTTGACCACTTGGAAGGGGATGTATTTGATTCCTGTACTACCTGTGGTTATAAGATTAGTTGAGTTCTACCATCTTGACGATGGAATAATAACTACGTTTTTCTCGCAAATCCTTTTGAAGTTCATTGCTAAAAGCCATGTCTGTTAGCACTTTGGACACATCCAGTGGAACTGCTGCCCATCCATATTCATGTAGTTGTGCTACCACTTCAGAGACTGTTCGTGGTTGATCAAAGAATGCATCTTCTGCGAGTGTTCTAATCTTACTTTTTATCTGCTTTTTATCTAGAAAAGTGGGCTTTACAAATTCCGGTTCATGAATCTCTGCCTCATCAAGCATATTCAACACCTCGCTTCCATGAGAAGGTTGACTGTATGAATAGTCGTATTGGAGAGGCTCTGTATTATGGCCTTTGACATGTACAGAGAGGCTGTTTATTATCTCCTCTGCACTATGGTTGTCTATATAGAAGTCCTTTGACTCGATCTCTATCTCATTCTCTCCATGCTTGATTCTAATTTTGGCCATTTGTAACATTCAATCTTTCCGTTTCGATTTATTCTGCTAGCTCTAAGTACCTTTAAAAACAAATCAAAAAGTTTACACAAGTTATTTGGATTTTTTTTCTACTTGTGCTAAAAAGGATTTTCGTAATACAACATCATGGAAAAGCGAAGCAAAGTCATAGTCATAAGCATCATTATTGCAGCTGTTGGTGTATTTGGTTACGTTCAATATCTTTCAGTATCCAATCTTCATGTTTCAATTGTGCAGAGTAAAATAATTCAGAAAACCGATCAAGGTACACTGTATGACCTAAAACTTCAATTCAACAATCCATCATTATTGATTCTAAATGTTGGTAAGACTGACTTTATGGTATCAGCCAATGGAGAAAATCTCGGTACTGGAGTACTACAACCGTCAGTAATTCCTGCCATGGGGAAAACAGTCTCGCAGACTCCATTTCTTGCTGACAACTCTGTATTGAACAAATACAACAAAGATAACAATGTTCCCAGTCTAAAATTGACAGGAACAAGTCAGTACAACGTTCTTTTTACAACAGTAAGTATTCCTTTCACATACTATCCGACTCAAGACGAAGCTAGAGAATTTATAGCCGGTGCTTAGAATCAGCAAAGTATGCTGACCGTTTTTGGATCTGTAGCTATAGATACAATTAGGACCCCCTCAAGAATTATCAAAAACGCTCTAGGTGGCGCTGCTACATATGCAGCTGTATCGTCTAGTTTCTTTCAAAGACCTGGCCTTATTGCAGTAGTTGGTCGTGATTTTCCAAAGGCATACCAGAAAATACTTGATAAATTCGTAAACACTGCTGGCGTATTCCATGCGAACGGCCGAACTTTTCATTATGATGGAAGCTATGATTGGACATTAAGCTCAAGAAAAACCAACAAGACCGAGCTTAATGTATTAAAAGACTTCAAGCCTATCGTACCTGAAGAATACAGAAGATCTGAATTTATCTACCTAGCAAACAATGACCCTGCTCAAAATACAAAGATAATCAAAGAGTTTGACAAAGTCAAGTTTTCTATGTGCGATACAATAGATTTCTGGATTTCAACAAAAAGAAGTGATGTCATAAAGATGATGGGGGTAGTAGATTCTGTAGTCATAAATGATGAAGAAGCCAGATTATTGACAAAGACTCACAATTTGATAAAAGCAGCCAAAAAGATAATGGAGTGGGGAACAAGGTTTGTAATCATAAAGAAAGGAGAGCACGGATCCCTATTATTTTATGATGATGTTGTATTTCCATCACCTGCCTTTTCACTTGAAAACATCGTAGATCCTACAGGAGCTGGAGATTCTTTTGCAGGAGGTATGATTGGATATCTTGCCAGTAAGAAAAGTACAAAGATCTCAACTATTAGAGAAGCTGCCATATATGGAAATGTAATGGGCTCATTTGCAGTTGAAAAATATGGATTAGCGGGACTTGTCAGATTAAACAAGTCACAAATACAGAATAGATTCAGATATTATAAAAAAATGGTACATTTCTGAGAAAGGTTATAGATATCAAACAGAAAAAGGGTTTATGGAAGACAAGCTTGAGGCAATTTTTGTTCTACAAAGAAATTTAGAAAAAATGATGAATCTAGAACGTTATCCAAAGGATACACAGGGAAAGATCTCTTCCTTATGTACAGCCATAATTCATGAAGCTGTAGAGCTACAACGAACAACAAATTGGAAATGGTGGAAAAAAGCTACAGAATTTGACGAGGCAGCAGCAAAGGAAGAGCTTATTGATATTTGGCATTTTGTAGTTCAAGCATCGCTTGAGCTAAAGATGACTCCTGAGGATATACTAAAAGAATATCAAAAAAAGCATCAGATCAATAAACAAAGACAGATTGATGGTTACTGAATTTTGATGATTTCTGATCTTAAATTTGAGATATCGATTTCCCCAATTCTATCTATGATTTTTACTTGATTTTGAAATTTTGTTACTTCTTTATCTGCAAGTGTTAAGATGGGGTCAGGGCTTTGAGAACCAATTATTCTTCTGTTTCTATCCATTCCATTTTGATGTAAACAGAGTAAAGAAGATCCTGCTTTGTGTCCTATTGTATCTTTGCCGCATAGTATGATAACAGAAATTTCTGCATTTGACAATACATATCTTACAAGCATGTCAATTCCTTTATTTTCTGAAAATAATCTTCCAGCAACGTTAACCTTGGACATAAGTGTAGAGTGGACTATTTCATCCAGCAATCTCATGCTAGATAGAGTACATATCACTACACTAGAGTTGGGATTTCCAAAGTAAACCCTCTCCTCAATGGGGAGTAGAATTTTGCACAGTTCTCCTGCTATCTCATTTAATAGATTCATCTTCAAACTAGCTGATGCATAGTTTTTGAAATGTATTTTAGATCATTTTCTGTAACAAGCGGATGTACTGGCAAGCTGAGAACGGTCGAAGCTGCCCATTCTGTAACAGGTAGCTTTGTCTTACTATTATAAAACGGAGTTTTGTGTGCAGGAATTGCGTAATAGGCAGTTGCCCCAATCCCTTTTGCGTTTAACTGCTTTGCTAATTTATCACGAGTTTTTGCAGAAATAGTATAAAGATACCAATTTGCCCTGACACCTTTTCTTTCGGCTGGCAAGATAATATCCAAGTCGCCCAAGAGTTCAGTTAGAATTTTTGCATTTTCTTCTCTTCTTTTAAGAAGTTTTGGAAGTCTTTTCATTTGTACTTTGGCTATGGCAGCCGATATTTCAGGGAGTCGTAGGTTGAGCCCCAAAAGTCTAGTATCATACCCATGAAGCATTCCATGATTTCTTATCTTACGAAGTTTTTCATACAATCCTTTTTCATCTGTGATAATTGCACCGCCTTCTCCTGCTGTCACAACCTTTGCAGCATACATACTAAAACAGCCCATACGAGAGAATGTTCCTGATTGTTTATTCTTGTAGGTTGTTCCTAGCGACTGTGCAGCGTCTTCAATTATGTCCAGATTGTATTTGTTTGCTATTTCAGAAATTTCATTCATGTATGCAAAAT
>JAWOLM010000153.1:0-3997 GCA_033853455.1 Nitrosotalea sp.
ATTCCTGCATGGATTAAGACCAATGCAAAATGGTGGGCACAAGGACAGATATCAGATGACGATTTTGTCAAGGGCATACAATACCTAGTATCAAACGGAATCATAAACATGAATCCGGGCAGCCAAGAAAACCAAGGCCAGCAACAATCGCAACAACAAACACAGTCGCAGTCAACACAAAGCACTCCTACCCCAAGTGCTGGTGGATGGCAGGTGCTTCAAGAGTCCATATGCTATCAGAAGGGTGGCTGCAACGTGGGAACCAATGCATATGACACACTAAACATCAATGCTGATGGTTCGTGGTCCTTTGGAAGCTCAAGCGGCAAGTGGTCTGTCTCGCAGACTACTAGCGATGACGCAAACAAGTGGGGCTATGGTTTAGCAGACCCTTCGCAGGCAACAACAAAGTTTCCGTACAAGATTGTACTTGACGGTTGGGATGGCGGCTCTGCAAGCGGTCCGCTTGAATTATCATCTGATGGCAAGGTGAATTTCATATGGGTCATCTATCCATATGACCAGTCTAATATCGGACCTGCGTTAATTGTGATGAAGTTCTATCTACCAAGCCAGACTGGCTGATAGAAAAATGAAATTTGATTACCATTAAAGAACACTTTTCGTTTAACAATCAGGACGAATTAGGGGTTTGCAGCTAGACGCATATCTTCAGACGGTTGATAGTTTTCTGTTACTACGGCCGGACATCTTAAACAAGCCTCCTTGCCCTCTTGCTGCCACCATCTACAGTCTGTCCTAATAGGACATGGAGGTAGAAATTCTACTACGGGGTCTAACCTTGCAATCCGTTGTGCTAGTTTGCATTTGGAACCATCAAAATGCATGCATTGATGTTCGGCACAAGTTGCTGAAAATCGAAAAACTTCTGTGGGCTTTAGTGGCTCGGGCACTTTTGGCATTTTGTAGAGAGGCTGCGGCTTTATCAGATATGACGCCTGTGGCTCTTCAACAGTCCCTCCAATGATTCCAAATACCATACTATTTTGCATATTTGGTTGTGCACTAGGACAGAGAGGAACTGCTTTCTTGATATTCTCGGTCATTTTCTTGCCATCCTAGTGTTGGTACTCAAACATGATTGCAACATTTGATCTGGCTTAGATCTGTCACATACTGAAAATAAAATAGAAAAAAAGTGAGTCATTGTCAGTTACTTCATTTGTTTTGACATGGCTTCGGCTCTAATTCCAGCAAATTCTGCTGCAGGATCAAATATGATTCCTATTGTTATAGGACCAAATGGCCATTTGGTACTTCGTCCTTGTAAAGCCCTCTGCACTGACAATGTAGTGGCCTCGATTAGATCCCCCAATTCTATTTTGGGTGCTCTATTTACTTTTGACATGAGAAGTGTACCGTACATGTTTTATT
Organism: Nitrosotalea sp.; assembly: GCA_033853455.1. GTDB lineage: Archaea > Thermoproteota > Nitrososphaeria > Nitrososphaerales > Nitrosopumilaceae > Nitrosotalea. The sequence goes on from JAWOLM010000153.1 coordinate 1,396, forward strand.
TAAGGTAGTCTGTGTCACAAAATGAAATAATAGAAAAAGAAAAAGTTGTGTGCTAGTTATGGTAAACTAGCAGATTAGCTATTGCGTGTATAGATGGTGTTGGCGTTGTGTCACCGTTGACTCGAACCAATTGAAGATTTACGTTGCCATCAGTTGGTACAGATGCTCCAGTTATGACAAGTTGAGCCAATCCTATGCTGTTCAGATCTAATGTCGCAACTACTGAATCACCAGCAGATGCACCTGGTACACTGCACGCTGCACCAAAGCCCGCAGCACTACTAACGTCGAAGGAGCATGTTGCAGGTATTAGTTTACTGAAACCAGTTAAGGTTCCAGATGGTCCTGGTGGGCCCGGTGGACCTTGTGGACCTGTTTGACCGCAAGTTACTGTCTCGTACTTGTCATCAATTATCTTGATTCTAATGCTCTGTATTAAGGCTGGATTGACGCCTGGATACTGGGCCTCAAGTGACTGCACAATCTCTTGATTCAGATCCACTACTGTGTTGGGTTGATCAGCCACCTTAAGATCAAGTTCATGTCCCATCAAATTTGACAGGGCGGGTGGTACATTGTCTTGTAGGACAAATATTATCTTGTCCCAGTGTTGGACCTGATCTGCTGGAGGACATGGCGATGTTGTTGTTGGAGGCTTGTTTGTTATTTGGGCCGTTGCGGGGGCCAGTGTGTTTGGTGTAAGAGCGACTGCACTTAGAACTAGAATTGTTGCAATACTCAGAAGGAGTGTGGTTTTGGTTTTGTTAAAAGTCATTACCACCAATCTTCTGCTACATGTATTTACGGATGATCGTGATATTTCAGAATAATACAGCAGAATATCTAGTCCTAAACATCAAACTCTTACAGGTCGGAATCCAAAGATTTGAATTCTGTCGAATTCCAATACGCATAAAAATGAAAACTAGTGGATGAGATTTACTTATTTTTTCTAATTATGGATGGCTGTAGGTTCAAGGTGTCAAGGGTTGGGTTTTTGAATCACTATGCACATTCAAGGCTTGAACCGTACAGCTCCATACTTGTAGAAAACCAACTTGTACTAAAATGTACCGGATAAAGTACCGTACATTGATGATAAAGAGCAGAAGGTTATCACATTTGGAATTCAGTAGGACTATATCAGTTTTTTAAAACCAGTGGATTTATTTGTAAATGGGAACTGGTATTCCTCCAAATATCAAAATGAGTAGCAGTATAACAATTATTCCAGCTATTATCAGAGGAATCAAGAACCGAAAGATTGCCAGCGCTACTATTGCTATAAGAGCAATAACAAGTAGGGATATCGTAGATCCTTTGAAAGGAAGAAGATCAATTACAACTAGCAATATCAATTTTGAAGCAAGAAAAATTGAAATCATGTAATAAAGGGGAACATAATTAATTATATTCCTTCTTAATCAGCCTAATAGCAAATTACGGCCATAACTTGAAAAATTGAAAAATCTTTTTGGGATAAATTATTTCTGTTGAGTTTATTTGTACCTGATAATTTCATCTTTGTACCTTACAATCTATTCTATCTATAGCTTATAATCATGACAAGTCAGGCACAGGTTTGGAACAAATCCTATATCGTACTATCTAGAATACCATGACATGACAGTCAGATTCATATCATTTCGAAGTGCCATAATCTTGGGGATTGTATCTCTTGCAGGCGGTCTCTTTAGCATTGCATATGCGCAGACTGCCACTGATGCGATAAACAACGTGACTGCACTCATAGTTGCGATAGGCTCTGTAATTGGAGCAATGTCTGCCATTGCAACCTCGATAGTAGGCATCATAAAAAGCAAGACAGGTGACAAAATAATCTCCGACAAGGCATACAACGACGTTACACTTGTGACGCAAAACTTGATGGCAACAGACAGGTGGATAAAGGAAAATCAGGCAAACATGGCAAGCATTGTATCTGCACTAGCTGCTAATCCAGACGTGAAAAAATCGCTAGAAGACAATGGTATCAACATGCAAGCACTAGCAAATGATCTTAACGGATTGAGCGAGGACCTTCAGCGCTGGCACGAGATGCTTCCAGGATACAAACCATCATCACCCTCTACAAAATAAAAAATCAAAACTAGACGCTTGTCTCGATCTTTCTTTTCCTTGCTACTAAAATTGATACAATTCCTGCAACTGCAACCGCTGCAACCTCGAAATATATCCAGTCTGCGGTTGGAAATGCAATCTGGTGGTTGTAAAACGGCGCAAAGAGCGGGAACTGGGCGTCCTCTCCTGCAAATGTGTCAAAGGAGATGTGTGACAGTACGCCTGCAAAAGCAGCTGCGCCAAGTTTGTAGTCCCTTCTTCCAAAAAGTACCATTAGAACTACAACTGCGATTATACTAAATGCAAACGAGTGGGACATTCTTGACAGTGCATCAACATGGAGCAGCGCGATGAGATGATCAGAATCAATCAGTAAGGCAAAGAGACCTGTAGCTATCACATATCTTGCACTAAGAAATACAGATCCGGCAACAAGTCCCCATATTATGTGTCCTCCAATCTCGCGAAGGGACAATCCACCGACTGGGTTCTCAAGAGGCCCTTTTTCTGCTAGAAACAA
>JAWOLM010000154.1:0-3182 GCA_033853455.1 Nitrosotalea sp.
ACATCTTCCATTCTGCCTTTGATGAATACGTCGCACTCGCCCCTTATGGCAGCGTTCTCGTCTGGATTTATTGCAACAATGAATTCGGAATCTCTCATGCCAACTATGTGTTGCATCGCACCGCTGATTCCAACCGCAATGTAGACCTTGGGGCTCACCTTTCTTCCGCTAGTTCCAATGACCCTGTCAGGTATGAGATATGTAGAATCCACTGTCTGACTTACAGAAAATGGCTTTTTTGAGAGAGGTAATGTGATGCCTATTTGAGCATCAAGTTCTGTGGCAAGATCCTCAATCAACTTGATGTTCTGCTCAGGCGAGTCCTTGACTCCGCGCCCAAAGCTAACTACTGCTTTGCGGCTGTCAAAATCTATCTCGCTTTTAATTATTTTACGATCAATAATCTTTACTTGGAGATCCTGCACATCAAACTTTGGCGTATATTCAATTACAGTTCCTTCCCTACTCGTGTCAACTTGTAATATTTCAAAGACTCCGGGTATCATACTACAGGCTTGAGGATGGTAATCTTTTTGCATTACAGGATTTTTGTTATCAAGACAGAGTATGGTGGTCCACAAAAACCCAGAAAAATCAGGCCGATACATCTCTAACGTCTTTTCAAAAGTGATCGGCTTACCGCCTGTCTTACTTTGATGGGTTATCTGCAGATCTCCAACAACAAGCTTGTTGATATCTGACGCAAGACCAGAATCCAGTTGAGCCATGACTGTGGCAGATAGATGTCTTCCTATGCTGTCTGCTGCAAAGAACATGTATCGCGGTCTTTTGAACTGTGATGCGTATTCTGGCTCAATCTTTGCCGCAACTTCTCTGTCTAATGCTATCTGGGCAATTGTTTTTGTATAAATTGTATTTCTTACGTATTTTAGCTCTGGGTTGTTGGCGTAAATTACTGAATCTGCACCATGTTGAATCAAATCTTTTGCAATCTCTTTGATGTTATATCCGAGCAAGATTCCAACAACTTTTTCTTTTGACGAATATTTCTTGTTGAAATCGTCCATCGTTCTTCTTGCCTCACCAAGCATCTCAAGACTAGCTTGTAGTATCTTTCCTTCTTCGTGCTCTACGATTACGTAAACATGTCTATAATCGCCCTCTGTCATTTTATCACCATTGTTGACATTGACTGGCGTATTCTTGCAACAACTTTGCGAATCTGCTCTTTATCAGAACCGTCGATTACCTCAGCTTGTCTTGTCGCCTTGCCCTTTGGAATACGCTCTACCTTGTAGACTATTGTTGGAGAGCCAGAAATTCCAACAAGTTTTGTGTCTGCTTCTATCTGTACACCATTAAGTACCTTAAGGTATTGCTTGAAGTTCTGGGTACGCTGAAATGCCTCCTTCTGATATTTTTCATACGCAAGCCTCTGAGAAACTGTATTAAAGTTGGGTTTGTATGCTGGATCTATTGCAATAAAGACTGGTAACGGTGCCTCAATTTCTTCAATTACGTCATATACTCCCTGCAATCTCACAAACCTTTTCGCTCTAACTTTTCTTGTTTCTGTATTGATTTCATAATCAATCACATTTCCAAGAAATGTTAATCCAAGCTTCCATGCCGTCTGAGGTCCTGTCTGCCCTGTCTCACCATCAGACGCTCTATGTCCTGAAAACACAATATCCATTTTTTCTGTCATTTTTAGTATGCCTGACTTGAGAACTTCAGCAGTTGCAAGAGTATCTGCTCCTGCAAAAATTCTATCACTGTATAGATAAAGTTCATCTGCATCTGATATGGACTGGGCATATTGTAACATGGACTCTGCAGTTGGAGGTCCCATTGTAGCAATTGAGATCTTTGCTCCGTACTTTACTTTGGCATAAAATGCTGCCCTGACTGCTATCTCACTGTGCGGTCCGAGTATGTTTTTGGTTTCAGCTCTATTGAGCGTACCGTCCGGATTATAACTAACATTTCCTTCCGAAAAGTCGGGCTCAAGCTTGACAATTACTGCTGCGTTAATTGGTTCCATCAACTCTTAATGATACACTCCGATTTTATCTATTGTGGTAATTCCCAGCTCTTCTGACATCATATGTAATATTATATGAGTACACTACTGGCATCTCTACTTTTCAATAGTTCAAATTAAATACTAGGAAATGATTTTTCAAAAAGAGACATAACATGACTTGTCAACAAAGAACAGAAACATCTCGATTACAAAATGATATATTGTGAATAAGATGATAGGGCAAAACAGAAATTCTATCAAACTAAAAATGGCTGTTTTTATTGCTATATACGTAGCTCTTGCAGTCTTCTCTTTTTCATGGTATAACACATTAACCAGTATCAACTGTGACCTGACAAAGCCTCTACCTTCTAATCCTGTAAAAACTGGTTCTTCAGAAGACACTTCCCAGAATTGTAGCCAAGAACTGCACTTTCATTGGATAAAGTTCTACGGCATTAATGGACTAATTTATGGTACCACAATACTAGTTCTTGTCATGAATGCAAAAAAAGGCAACAGGACATAGGTTTTTTCTGACGATCAGATAAGTTCTAAACAAGATTTATAAAAAAAGAGAGATGATCTTTTACCAAGTCACTTCTATGAAAAGACTTGCAATAATTGCAATAGCGGTAATCTTGCTTGCAGCATCGTTTTCTCTAGCATACTCCATCAAGGTTTCTGCCCAAGAATCATTCATTCCTGGCTGGATTAAAAAGACCGCACAGTGGTGGTCTCAAAATCAAACAAGCGACTCTGAATTTTTAAGTGCAATACAATACCTAATTGATAACAACATTTTGCATGGCCCGTCTTTTACTTCGAAAAACAGTAACGTCTCTGATGATTCTACGCAAGTTGCTCAATTCAATCAAAAGATAAGTGATCTTCAGACAAAGTATGATACTTTACAGACAAAATACAATTTACTGTTGCAGCAGGTAAAGAGCACTCCTACGCAACTATTATCTCAAAATGAAAATACCGCATCCATATTTGCTGTAGCAGTAAAACCTGTAATTCAAACTGATGGATTTTTTGAAACTACGACATATCAAGGCTCAATATTAAAAATCACGGTGGAGATTCGAGACGGTTCGGGTCTAGTTTTGGTCAACACCGCAATTCCTGCAGGAGTTGACTTTCAATCTTCAGCGCGCACTGCTGCGATAGTTGCTCAAAACTTTACCGG
>JAWOLM010000155.1:0-9033 GCA_033853455.1 Nitrosotalea sp.
TAGATTTTTGGTCCTGCGTCAATTATTTCCTTTGAAACGTTTCCAAACTTTCTAAAGTTCTCCACAAACATTAGGGCGAGTTTTTTCGCAGAGTTGTCATATGCCTCTTTTTCAGACCAAGTGTTACGCGGGTTTAACACTTCAGACGGCACATCAGGACATTCGAGTGGAACATCCAGATTGAATACTCCGTCACGCCTGTATTTTACACCATCAAGCTCGCCTGTTAATGCAGCAGTAACCATTCTTCTTGTATAGTTGATGTTCATTCTTTTTCCTATTCCGTATGGGCCCCCTGACCATCCGGTATTAACAAGATAGACAGTAGTGTTGTGTTTTGTTATCTTTTCTCCTAGAAGTTTTGCATAAACCGATGCATGTCTTGACATGAATGGTGCACCAAAACATTCTGAAAATGTAGCCTTGGGTTCTGTAATTCCTCGCTCTGTTCCTGCAAGCTTGCTTGTATAGCCAGACATGAAGTGATACATTGCACTTTCTTTTGTCAGTCTAGCAATTGGAGGCATTACACCAAACGCGTCAGCTGTAAGAAAGATAATGACATTTGGATTTCCACCCAAACTTGGAATTACTGCACCTGGAATGTAGTCAAGAGGATATGCTGCCCTCGTATTTTCTGTCAAGCTGCTATCGTTAAAGTTTGGAATCATTGTTTCTTTATCAAGCACAACGTTTTCTAATACGGTGCCAAATCTTATGGCATCCCAGATCTGCGGTTCAGCATCTCTGTTGAGATTAATGCATTTAGCGTAACAACCACCTTCAAAATTGAATACTCCGTTATCAGACCAACCATGTTCGTCATCTCCTATTAGCATCCTGTTTGAATCTGCGGACAACGTTGTCTTTCCAGTACCTGATAGCCCAAAGAACAAGGCAGTGTCGCCACCCTTACCAATGTTAGCAGAGCAGTGCATTGGGAAAACTCCCTTTGATGGAAGAGAATAATTCATAACAGAAAACATGGATTTTTTTATCTCTCCCGCATACGGAGTGCCTCCAATCAAAACAATTTTCTTTGTATAATTTAGTATGATGAAGACATCTGTTCTAGTTCCGTCAATTTCAGGAATTGCCCTGAAATCATTTATTGCAAGAACTGTATATTCAGGTTTGTGGGATTCTAGTTCTTCTGCAGTAGGTCTTATGAATAGTTGCCTTACAAACAAATTTTGCCAAGCATGATCAGTAATAACCCTAATTGGTAACCTGTGCTCTTTATTTGCGCCGACAAATCCATCAAAAATAAATATGTCCTTATTTTCGATGTGTTTTTTCATCTTCTCAAATAGCTTGTCGAATTTATCATTTTGGAAGGGGTGGTTTATCTTTCCCCAATCTACCGTACTGTGAGTCTGTTCGTCATCAACAATGAATCGATCGTCGGGTGATCTACCAGTATACTTGCCAGTCTTGACACATATCGCTTTATTTGCCGATAGTGTTCCCTCATTTTTTTCAACTATGATATCAACCAGAGTCTGGACTTGCATGTTTCTTTGAATTGTTCTTGGTTTGATACCAATTTGCTCCAATTGGGATACAACTAGGCGGGTACTAGCAGGTTCCAAATCCTCAATCATCGGATAAACCGTTTCCTTGGAATTTCCTTATTATCTCTTCGGATCATTCATACTACTATCAAGAAACGTATTTATTGTAAAATTCAGGCAAAGACCTCTACATGCCGATCAATAAAGAAGCCTTGGAACTTAGGAAAAAAGTGCTGCAGAACAAACCCAGCTTTGTAAGACAGGAAAGCTGGAGGTATGTAAGACTTGATCCATCATGGAGAAAACCAAAAGGCATAGACAACCATCAAAGGAAACAAAAGAAAGGCTGGCCTTCTCTTGTAAAGATAGGTTATGGAGGACCCAAGATCGCAAGAGGACTTCATCCATCCGGTTATACTGATAATTTAGTTTACAATTTGAAAGATTTAGAAAAACTCAATCCAAAAACCGATGGTGTTAGATTTGGTCACGGTGTTGGAAAGAAGAAGAGGCTTGAGATAATAGCCAAGGCAAAAGAAATGAACTTCAAAGTATTCAACGCGAGAGTGTCAACAAGTGGTAGTAAATCTTAAAACAAAAAGACATCTAGTCTCCAGAATTCTGGGAGTAGGACTAGACAGAATCAAGTTTGATCCAACTAACCTAGATGATGTGGCTGATGCCATAACACGTCAGAACATACGAAGTCTGATGACTGCAAATGTGATTGAAGTAAAACCAATCAAAGGTACCTCTAAGGGAAGAGCCCACTTCAAAAAGGCCCAACGCAAAAAGCGTAGCAAGAAACAAGGATCAAAGAAAGGAAGTAAAGGAGCTCGAATAGGCAAAAAGCAAGTATACGTCAGGAAAATAAGAGCAATGCGACACCAGCTCAAAGTATCCAAAGCAAGAAAAGAGATTACAAACGAGTCATACTGGAAATTGTACAAGCAGGTAAACGGAAATCAAGTAAGAAACTTGGCACACCTCAGAAGCTTGATAGAAGAAGTCCGCTCCAAGAAATAGAATTAAAACCTGTAGATTATCTCAGAGTCGGTAATTTTTCCGTCTTTAATTTTTACACCCTCTTTTGCAAGCATGTTAGTCTTAATTTTTTCACCCCATGCATATCCTCCGACTTTGCCACTTGACAATATCACTCGGTGGCATGGAACTATCACTGGATAAGGATTCTTGTTCATGATTCTTCCAATTACTCGTTGTCCATTTTTTAATCCAACAGCCTTTGCAAGCTCGCCGTAGGTCGTAACTTGGCCTTTTGGAACTTCCATTAGTTTTTTGTACACTTTTTCTTCAAGTCTCAAACTTTTATCATCTCAAGTCCTGTTGTTTGTACAAGGTTTACTACCTTTTGTTTATTTTGACCAAGGCCATTCCAGTCCACTAGTGCATATTTGGCTTCCTTGTTTCGATCCATTATATGCGAAAACAATGTATCGTCTAAATTATCTAGTGCATGTTTTGGTATAACTGTGCCAAGTGCAAGATCACCCTCAATCAATTCCTTGTTGAATTTCTTTGGATAGTGTGTACCGCCAAAACAGATTGCTATTTCATGTTTTTCAGGTTCATTTTTGAACTCTTCTACTACAATCTTGGCTACATTCTCACACAGTTTCTTGTCATTCCATTCTTTTTGTGTTGTACCAATCTCAATGAATAGCGTAGGTTTGCTCAAGGCGGTGGGACCATGATGAGTTGCTTCTATTGTTATCTCAAATTTCGAAAAGAGAACCCTCTTCTTCCACAAGTTTTTCATGTATGATTTTTGTAGGTGCGGATGAGGTATTGCAACCTGCCTTGATAGTCCACCAAATTGTGCCTCAGAGAAATTTCCAGTACTGTGACAGGTGAGTGCCAGTGTTCCACTTTCTGCTGCATGTTTTGATAAAAACACATATCCTTGGTAAGGATATTTTTCTTCCAACCAGTCTGCAGATATTGCAGGAGTTGGGATTACAACTAGATCAAAGTATTTTCCCTTGTAGAGACCATCATCTTGTTTTTTCATCTCTTGTGCAATATATGATGCCATGTTAAATCCAGCAGGATCTGATTGATATGCTACAAGTAATTGCATAGAGTAAGAATTGAAAATAGACTATTAAAGTAAAATCGTTACTTTTCTTCAAGATGGTTCGTTTTGAGTCAGTACATGCCATCTGTCTTTTGTTTGTCTGAGCTCAACGCATCAATGTAAAATAAGAATTATAAGGACACTTTGGCAATATTCCCTTAAATGGTTAATCCAAGGCAAATGCTAAAGGACATGGCAAATACCATCAAGCTTGCTAGAAAGTCAGACAAAGACGACTATATGCAACACTTGAGATTGGTACTTTTGGGAATGGCCACTGTAGGAGGAATTGGTTTCATAATACAGTTTACCTTTGCAGTAATCAATTTAGGACATAGATAGAATGACACAAGAAGTAAAATCTCACTTTTTTGCAGTTAGGACGACAGGTGGTCAAGAAAAAGTTGTACTTGGGCTTCTGGAAAATCGAATTAAACTAAAAAAGATAAACTTACAGTCTGTTTTGCTGCTAGAGAATCTAAAAGGATATGTTGTAATCGAAGCAATAGATGCAAATGCTGCATTTGATGCATTACAAGGAATGAGACACATTCGCGGTCAGCTTAGAGGCGAATTGCAGTTCAAGGATATTGAAGGATATCTTATCAAGAAATCAACTGTATCGGAGCTCAAAGTTGATCAAGTCGTAGAGATAATTGGAGGTCCATTCAAGGGCATGAAAGCTACTATTACTAGAATTGATCATGATAAGGAAGAGGCAACAGTAATTCTGCTTGATGCACCATATCAATTGCCAGTCACCGTAGATGCAAACTACCTCAAACCATCATCACAGTAGCAAGGATTAAATTTACAGGAAAGAGGGAAAAGAAATCATGACAGATGTACAAACTGTTTCTGCTCTAGTAACAGGAGGGCAAGCAAGCGCAGGTCCGCCATTAGGTCCAACATTAGGACCACTAGGTGTGAACATTTTACAGATAGTCAATGCCATCAATGACAAGACAAAAGATTTTGAAGGAATGAAAGTCCCAGTAACTGTTACAGTAGATAAAAAGACCAAACAATGGTCAGTTGATGTCGGCATTCCTTCCGCAGCAGCACTAATTCTCAAAGAAGCCGGACTTCAAAAAGGCTCTGGAACTTCTGGTGCTACATGGGTAGGCGAAATTACATTAGACTCTGCAATTAAAGTAGCAAAGTTAAAGATTGATTCTTCCTATGCAATTGATTTCAAAGGTGCTGCAAAAGAAGTTGTTGGTACATGCCTGTCCCTAGGAATAAAAGTGGACGGAAAAAATCCCAAAGAAGTCACTGCCGAAATTAGTTCTGGTAAATGGGACGATAAATTCAAGTAAATTAAGCTATAGTATATACAGGATCTTTATCTGTTCTCTGAAGTTCTACGAAAGTTTCAGTGTTTTGTATTCCCTCGATCTTGCCAATTTTTTCAATTGCCACACTATGAAGTTCCTCCAGGTTCTTGGCTCTTAAAGTAATCAAGATATCAAACCTGCCAGTGACTTCAGATATCTCAATAACTTCGGGGGTCTTCATCAATGCCTTGTGAATCTGGTCCTTTAGTTTTGGATCCCTGTTTATTCCCATAGTGGCACGAACGCCTATTCCTATGAGAGATTCATCGACTACAATTGTGAATTTCTTTATGAGTTTCTTCTTGCTGAGACGCTTGATTCTACTGTAAAGTACAGATGTGTTTATTCCTAATTTTTTTGAAAGGTTTGGCACAGAAATACTACCATCACGAGTAAGTTCAGTAATTATTTTCATGTCAAGTTCATCAAATTTGTGCAAGTTTGCGAACTACTTTTTGTTACTATTTAATAAATGTAAGTTCTGTTATCTAAAACTGATGTTCTTACAACTTAAACTTCATAAGATGAAATTTTTAGACGGGAGCCATTTTCGAACAATTTTACCAGTAAACGATTTTAAATAGGCTCTCAGAAAGCCCTTTCGTAATGATCAACGAGTCCCAGATAGTTCAGATGATAGGAGAAGCTAAAAAGAACCAAAAAGAAAGAAAATTCAAACAATCATTAGAGATAATCATGGTTTTCAAAGATATCGACGTTAAGAAGGGTTTTGCCATTAATGAAACAGTTCAATTACCAAAGAAACTAAACCAGCCAGCGTCTGTATGTGTAATTGCATCCGGAGATCTTGGACTAAAGGCTAAAAATGCAAATGCTGACAAGGTAGTTGACGGAACACAGCTCAACCAAATAGGTGCCAATAAGAGAGAATCACGCAAGCTGATAAACGGCTATGATTTCTTTCTTGCAGATACAACTCTTATGGCAAATGTAGGTAAGACGTTAGGTCAATTCATGGGTCCTAGAGGAAAGATGCCTACCCCAGTTCCATTCAATGCTCCAATAGATTCCATTTTAGAAAGATTCAGATCTTCAATTAGAGTAAGACTGAGAAATTCTCTTTCTCTTGCATGCAAAATAGGGGATGAGACCATGTCCGACGATGATCTGGTTGCTAATGCACATGCAGTAATCAATACAATTGAGAAAAAATTACCAAGTGGAGACAAGAACATAAAAAAGATCATGGTAAAAACCACAATGGGTAAGATCATCAAACCGCAGGTACCAGGTGCAAAGTAAGATGCAACAAAATAGAACAAAATACCCACAAAAGAAAACACAGATGTACCAACAGGTTCAGGAACTTCCAAAAAAATACAAAGTAATTGCACTTGTGAGAATGGAAAAAGTTAGATCATCCCAATTATTGCCACTAAGAAAGAAATTCAAAAATGAAGTTGAGATTATCAGCGTAAAAGACAAAGTGGCACAAAAAGCGTTGGCCTCAATCAAAATGCCAGCACTTGAAAAAATGATTGACAAGTTGGTCGGTCAGTGCGTCTTGATGTTTACAAACATGAGTCCACACAAGCTGAACATTCTACTTGGAAAGAACAAGATAATGTTAGCAGCAAGAGGTGGTGACAAGGCAAGCATTGATGTAGTAATAAAGGCAGCCAATACTGGAATAACTCCAGGTCCAATCCTTACTGATTTTAAAGAAGCGGGAATTGCCACAAAGATTGATCAAGGAACTGTTTGGATAACTAAAGATTCTACAGTTGCAAAGAAAGGCGATGTGATATCTACTAAACTTGCAACCCTTTTGAGCAAGCTTGATGTCAAGCCAGTCGAGGCAGGAATTCTCCTAAACGCTGCACTAGAAGAAAACATCGTATACAACCAAGAGGAACTGGTAATAGACGTAGAGAAATACAGAGAGGCATTTGCAAGAGCACACCAAGAAGCAATGGCACTATCCATTGAGATTGGATATGTAACAAAAGAGAACGTCAACTCAATTCTTGCAAAGGCTGCACAGCAAGCCAGATCACTTGCAATAGAATCAGGCTATCTTACAGAGGAGACAAAGAACCAGACACTCCAAAAAGCCAATGCTCAAGCGTCTGCACTTGCAAGCAAGCTAAAGGGCTATACCTCTCAATAAAGACTATTTTTCTCTAGCCTTTGGTAGATTCCAATTATACTTCATTGCTACAAGTCTAAGCACAGTAACTACTACAATAGAAGACAAGGTAGCAGTCTCCAGGTTAGAACCGATGGAAAGTATAACATAGAAGACTAGGACGCCCAAGAAACTTGCGGAGGCATAGAGTTCCTTTACAAAGACCATAGGGACTTCGTTTACAAACACATCACGCAAAATTCCACCTCCCACAGCCGTCACCATGCCTGCCAGAGCAATTGCTAGAAAATTCATGCCATATGCTTGATACGCAAATGTTGCACCTATAGCAGTAAAAACGCCAAGTCCTATTGCATCAAATTTTAGAAATAGGTTCCAGTGTCTTTGCATCTTTGAGTATAGAAAGAAAATCACAATCCCGGTTGATGTAGTTATGACTACATAGTAAGGATCAGATACAGAGTGAGGTGGAAAATGGCCCATTATCATGTCTCGCATTGTTCCTCCTGCTACCCCAGTTATGGTTGCAAGAATTATGATGCCAACAATGTCTGCCTTGTGTTCTATTGCCTTGAATGCCCCAGTAACGGCAAAAGCCATTGTACCGAAAAGATCCAAGATGAGAATTGTAGCCTGAATCGGCAGAGAAAACTCGGTCAAATTACAAGGTATTAGATTAGATAGTAAATAATCTTTAGATGATTACAAAAAAGGAAATAGAATTAAAACAGATTTAACCGAACAGTGCTGAAAGGCCTTCCATTGCCTGCTCTTCGCTCTTTGCAGATACTTCAGCCTCTTTCTTTTCTTCCTTTGCTCCGCCTGCTGCTGGTGCTGCTGCGGGGGCCGCTGCTACTGCAATTGGTGCAGCCTTGATTGCCTCTTCAATGTTCACATCGGCGAGAGCTGCAATTAGTGCTTTCACTTGAGCTTCATTTACTGTAGCTCCTGAGGCCTTGATTATACTTGTAATGTTTGCCTCATTGATCTCTTTCTTTTCTTTGTGCAAAAGCAATGCAGCATATACGTATTCCATTGTAAACGGATTTTGCAAGAGCCATAATATAAAACTATGGAGGTTCCAGTTTACAAAAATTACAATTGAATCTAATTTAGGATCTTAAGACTTCGACATATAGAATACATGTATCTTTTGAGGTCTTTATCATACAATGTATCCATCCTTTGTTTCAAGACTCTTTTTGCTTGATCTCTTTCTTCTCCTTCTGGCAAAGAAAGAACGTTGTTTATCAGCTCTGGAATAGATTCTCTGACCCAACTAGTAAGCATGTTGTAGACACTTTTTTGCAGTTTTATTACAGGATCAGTGTTTACATCAAAAACCCCTGTAAAGTTATCAAACTCTACTCTGTAAATTAATGCAAAGACTGCCTCTTTTGGAACTGGGTCTTTCAATACCAATTCTGATTGTGGACCTGCCTTTCCTTGAGAGACTTTATTCTTAAGACCTACAGCGTTTATTATGATACCATTAACTCCTATCTTGGAATTTTCAACTCCACTAACAATGCCAATAATCATGTCTCTATAGTCGCCATTTTTCTGAGAAGTGAAAACATAATCTCCTTCTTTCCACCCTTTCTTTTCAAACAGAAGCATAAGAAAATCTCAAAAAAGATCATATTTAATGTGTTGCTTCAGAATGCTTAATATCCTTCAGAACAAAAACTTGGGAAATGGACAAGAGTCAGATTCTTGCCAAGTTTTCATCAGAGCCAGACAGGTATTACAAGGTCGCTCTTTTTGAAAATGAGGGATTCAAAAGAAAATCCTGCTCCAAGTGCAAGAGGTATTTCTGGACGCTTGATGATAATCGAGCTGTCTGCCCAGATCATTTGGAGAATAGTTATTCTTTCATAGGTGATCCTCCAACCAAGAAGCGATTTGATTACACGCAAGCTTGGAAAGAAGTAGAGTCTTTTTTTGTAAACAACGGCCACAAGTCAGTAAGTA
>JAWOLM010000156.1:0-8824 GCA_033853455.1 Nitrosotalea sp.
AGTCCATATTTGACAATAACTTTGCGAAGGATATTGATGAGTTTATTGATTATGCTCACAAAAAAAATCTACTTGTCCTAATTGAATCTCATACAAAAAAAGAATTCCTTGATTCTTCCAAAACAAAGGCAGATTTACTTGGAATAAATAACCGCAACCTTGATACCCTAGAAATAGACCTCAAGACAACTCAGAAGATTCTCAATGACCATAAGAAAGACAGCAGAGTGATAGTCTCAGAAAGCGGAATAGAAACACCACAAGATGTAAGATTTCTCAGACAATGTGGAGCCGACGCTTTCCTTGTAGGTAGTAGCATCATGAAGAGTAAAGATATCAAGGGATTAGTTTCAAGTCTGGTGTCAGCAATATGAAAATAGAATATCCAAAAAACGGCAAATTTGGGGAGTTTGGAGGCCGATTCATACCTGAAACCTTGGTACCGGCAGTACAAGAGCTTGAAGAGGCGTACTTAAAATTCAAAGATGATAAAGATTTCAGACACGAATTAGATTATTATTTAAGAGAATATGCTGGCAGGCCAACCCCGCTCTATTTTGCGAAAAATCTAACAGAGTATGTCGGTGGCGCCAAAATATATCTAAAAAGAGAAGATCTTCTACACGGGGGAGCTCATAAGATCAATAACACACTAGGACAGGGTCTTCTGGCAAAGAGAATGAAAAAGAAAAGAATCATTGCAGAAACAGGTGCAGGTCAACATGGTGTGGCAACTGCCATGGCATGTTCTGCATTGGGTTTACACTCTGAGGTATACATGGGATACAAAGACACACAACGACAAAAATTGAATGTTTTTAGAATGAAGCTTCTTGGGTCTGAAGTTCATCCAGTAATGGAGGGTACTCAGACACTAAAAGATGCGATAAATGAAGCAATACGAGATTGGATAACAAACGTAACAACAACATACTATCTTTTAGGATCTGCTGTAGGACCACACCCCTATCCTGTAATGGTCAGAGATTTTCAATCAGTAATTGGAAATGAGATTTTGACTCAAATGAAAGAACTGGTGAACAAATCTCCTGATTCCGTTATTGCCTGTGTTGGCGGAGGATCAAATGCAATTGGTACTTTTTATCCACTTGTTGATGAAAATACTGCCATGTTTGGTATAGAAGCTGGAGGCGAAGGAATAAGAACAATGCACCATTCTGCAACTCTAACTTCTGGATCAAAAGGAATTCTTCACGGTATGTTCACTTATCTTTTACAAGACAAATACGGGCAGATTAAAGATACGCATAGTATAGCTGCAGGTCTTGACTATCCCGGAGTTGGGCCAGAGCATTCGTACCTAAAGGATTCAAAAAGAGTGACATACGATGTGGTAAGCGACAAAGATGCAGTAGATGCCTTTGTGACACTTTCAAAATTAGAAGGAATTATCCCTGCACTAGAATCGTCCCATGCAGTAGCATATGCAATAAAACTTGCGAAGAATATGCCAAAAAGCGAGACTGTTGTTATTACCTTGTCAGGACGCGGAGACAAGGACGTTGAGGTGGTAGAGAGGTACTTAAGAAAAAATGTCAAGAATACAAGATAAATTTTTAGAACTTAAATCCAAGAATCAAAAGGCGCTCATAGCTTACGCGATGGCGGGCTATCCTAACGACAAAGAAACAATCTCCATAGTACGTAGCCTGGTAAAAGGCGGAGCAGATATCATCGAGATTGGACTACCTTTTTCAGATCCGTTGGCAGATGGCCCTGTCATACAAAATGCAAGTTTTACTGCATTACAAAAAGGAATGAATCCTGACAGATTCCTAAATATTGTGAAAAAAATCAGAAAAGAGACAGACATTCCTCTGGTTTTGATGACATACACGAATCTTTTGTACAAAAGAGGGTATGACAAATTTATCTCCGTTATAAAAAAAGCGGGCATTGATGGAATAATACTCCCGGACATGGCAATAGAGGAAGCAAGTCAATACCTTGAGGTCATACATAAAAATAACTTGGACGCAATTTTTCTTATCTCACCAAACACTTCAGAAGAGAGAATAAGAAGGATTGCTGACACATCAGCGGGTTTTGTATATTTGGTCTCAGTATATGGTACAACAGGCGGTACACAACAACAGTTTCAACAATATACACTTGATGCCATAAAAAATACTAAAAAGATAATAGATGGTAAGATTCCTCTAGGAGTAGGTTTTGGGGTTAATAATGCAGAACAGGCAAGAACCATTTTACAAGCAGGAGCTGACGCAATAATAGTTGCTAGCGCGTTTCTAAGATTAATTGATAAAACCCCTCGAACAAAGATCCATTCCAAAATTACGTCATTTGCAAAACATCTCAAAAAAACTACGATCTCAGAATAAAAATATATCAGACTTGGGAAACGAGTGGTTATGCTGTTTTGCATTAACCACTCACTAAACAAGTGTGATAAAAATATAAACACCTCAAATCCATCATAGATATGCAGACAGAAACAAAATACATTTTTGTGACTGGCGGAGTCATGTCTGGTCTTGGAAAGGGTGTAGTATCATCCTCTTTAGCAAAATTGCTCCAGCTTTCAAACCAAAAAGTTTCTTGTGTTAAGATTGATCCGTACCTAAACTATGATGCAGGCACTATGAACCCGATCGCCCATGGGGAAGTATTCGTTACAGATGATGGCGGCGAATGTGATATGGATATTGGAAACTATGAGCGATTTTTGAATCAAAGCATACCACGAGCTCACAACATAACCACCGCTCAGATCTATTCAAGTGTAATAGAGGCAGAAAGACGTGGTGAATATCTCGGTGCATGTGTTCAGATAATTCCGCATGTAACAGATGCCATCAAGGACAGGATACGAAATATAGCAAAGAAGGAGAACTTGGATGTTCTTGTAGTTGAGTGCGGGGGAACCGTTGGAGACATTGAAAGCCTCCCATTTCTAGAAGCACTAAGACAAATGAGGTTAGAGGATGGGTCAAACAATGTGATCTTTGTCCATGTGACATTAGCACCTTCCCTCGATGTAGTAGGAGAACAAAAAACAAAACCCACTCAGCACAGCGTTCAAGAATTGCGAAGAATAGGAATTCAGCCTGACTTGATGGCGGTAAGATGTAGCAGGCCTCTTGAGACTTCAGCAAAAAGAAAAATCTCTTTATTTTCCAATGTCTCTGAAAGAGATGTCTTCTCTTGTCATGATGTCCAGTCTATACTGATGGTACCTCAGATGCTAAACGACCAAGGAATAATAGATGTAATTTTCAAAAAGTTTGGAAAGATAGGTCTACTCAACACTTCAGCCAACTGGGACAAGTGGAATATCATAGTCAATTCATTTGTCAATCTCAAAGACCAGGTGAAAATTGCAATGGTTGGTAAATATGTGAAGTTGGTAGACAGCTACGTTAGTGTAAATGACGCGCTCAAACATGCCGGTGCTAAGATTGGCAAAAACGTAATCATAGACTGGATAGATTCGGAAGAGCTTAATGGTAACATAGACAAGCTCGAGCAATACAATGGAATCATTGTGCCGGGAGGGTTCGGTGAGCGCGGTGCAGAGGGAATAATCAAAACTGCAAACTTTGCACGAGAGAAAAACATACCATATTTTGGAATATGTTTCGGTTTTCAGCTTGCTGCAGTAGCATTTGGTCGTTATGTTTGTGGGTTATCAGATGCAAACTCGACTGAGATTAATCCAAATACACAGAATCCGGTAATTGACCTTTTACCAGAGCAAAAATTCGTTGAAAACAAGGGAGGATCTCTCAGACTTGGAGCAAACGAAATAAAAGTTGAGAGCAACACTTTAGGATTCAAGCTTTACAAATCAAATACAATATCTAAAAGACACAGGCATAGATATGAATTTAATCAGAAATATCTAGAACAATTCAATACAAAAGGCTTAGTATTTTCAGGATATAGTGACAATAAAAAACGAATGGAAATTCTGGAAATACCCAACCACAAATTCTATCTTGGCGTACAATTTCATCCTGAATTTAGTAGCAGACCTGGATATCCAGAAGAATCATTTGAGGCTTTTATTCGAGCTGCCTCTACTGCTTGATTATTTTGGAACCTCGTAAATTCTCTGCCTAGTGTCTCGAAGGGAGACTCTTCTTTTTACGTATCCTTTATCAAGAAGATGCCTAAGTGCAAGTCTTATGGTTCTATCTGGGAGTAATGTTTTTGTTGCCAGTTCTTTTTGAGTGAGAGCGCCCTCATATTCCAAAGTCTTGAGCAACAATTTAGAACTAGGAGGCATGTTTAGGAGTTCGTCTGCGAGTTTAACCTTTTTTGCTAATGCTGATACCGTAGTTGAATCCTTTTTCATGCGTATAATATTAGCTGGCTGGGAAAATTTGGTGCACTCGACAATCTTATCCACCTTGAATCTGTCTTTTCCATCAAGTACAACCTCACACCTCAGACTAGAAGATATGTCATCGATTTCTATGAAGCTGTCTTCTGGCACTATTAATGGACGTCTTGTAATATCAAGAGAGTTTACAGATACAATGCAGAATACCTTAGAGCCTTGATAAATGGCAGGTCCGCCGGCAGACATAGAGTATGCAGATGAGCCAATGGGTGTAGATACAATCAATCCATCACTGCTATCATGCCAAAACTCTTCTCCATTTACTCGCAAAACGTGTTCTACCAATGTGGCACTTTTTGAAGAAAAAATAGCCACATCGTTTAGAGCAGGATAAACATTTTTGCCATCAATTTTGATTCCAACTCTTGTCAGATGTTCTATTGTAAAGTCTCCCTTTTTTAGTCGGTTAAGATAAGTTGGAAATTCTTTGAGATCAGTTTGGGCCATATAACCACTTGACTCAAACTCGTTTATTCCCAAAACAGGTGTAGTACTGCTCATAAAACGATGAAAATATGATCTCACTCCACGGTCTCCTCCCGTTACTATTACATAATCAACATCTTTTCCAATTGTTTTGTTACCAAGAAGTATTGATTCTATTCCATGAGTTTCAAGTGAGAGTCGGATTGATTTGACAGTGTGTTCTTGGTCTTGACTATAAATTGCCACTTTCATACTAGAGATTGAAATTTCGTACAATAAAAGCCTAAACTTGTGTGAACTTTACGAGATTGTACAAATAAGCGGCGTTTTGTTGTATATCTCCGGAATTTGGCACTTTTGAGAGACCAGTTGCTTTTGATTCAAGTGCCGCTTGAGCTGCACCTACAGCGAAACAGATGGCCCACAACGAATCTTTTTCTTTCAGGTACGAACATGCAAATGCGGCACAGAATATATCGCCTATACCAGTTGTGTCGCCTATTTTCATGTTTGGAATATGTAAATGATATAGTCTGTCTCTGAGCAGCATCGTGATATCTTGCTTGTTTGTGTAGAGAACGTGCTTTACTCCCTTTTTTTGTAATGCAAGCATAGCTTCCTTTTCTTGCAAACCTGTGAGATGATAAGCCTCTTCAGGGTCAGTTTTGATTGCAGTCACCTTTGAGATATCAAGTAGTGTTTTTTCAAGATATATTCGATTATTGTTATCAACCCTCCTAAGAAAACCCTGTGGGTCAAATAATAAAAAATCAGAATCTTCTCGTATCTGATCAAATGTTTCTTCTGATACTTCATCAAAGACCGGACTTACAATGATTCCATCTGCATCAGTATTTTTGAATTCAATTGGATCACATTTTGATTTTAGATACAACTCCCGGTCCACCCCCTGAATTTTTAGGAAGAAACGAGTAGTGGGACTGTCTGTGTGCGAATTCTGACTAAGAAACAGTCCAAGATTTTCAAGATCTTTGATATATTTGAAATCAGGACCAACCTTGGTGTGTAGCTCTACGTCAAATTTCATGTTTTTTGCAGTTGCCCCGCAATATGTCGCTGGCCCTCCAGGAGTTTCAATAACTTTATTGTCTCGAGAAATCTCATCTATTGTACAATGTGAAAAAATTGCAAGCTTCAACGATTATACCATAATACCTTTCCATTTAGTCCTTTTTTTGTGCCTGTTTTTGAAGACAGGAATGACAAATTATCTGACGTTTTTCGACTACAACTTCCACATTAGAACGAAGGCATACATGACATAGGCCCCGCATGATATTCTGATTCTACAAGTATCATAAATTTCTTGATGAATGACAAATTTCATGCCAAATTGGTCACTCAAATTAGTTTATTTAGAGGCAGATTACATGTAGTTTATGCCATTAAAACGTGCAAGTAGAGGTAGGAAGAAAGGAGGTAAAGGATCATCAGATCGTATCCAATGTACAAATTGTGGTGCTACCGTACCACGTGACAAGGCAAAAAAAGTCACATCAAGATTGAATTTGGTAGAACACAGCTTGGCAAAAGAACTTAGAGCACAAGGAGCCTACATTGCAGCACCTACAGTTCTAAAATATTACTGCATTTCATGCGCGATTCATTTTGGCATATTAAAAATAAGATCAGCAGATTCTAGACGCCAGACTGGCAGACTTCGTTAGTCGTTTATCTTTTTTGCAGTAGCAATTATCCTTTGAATTAATGTTATTCCAGCAATAACAATCACTATCGTAACCGCATAATTTAGAAAAACGGCGCCAGCCATTCCAATTACTGCAATAACAAGTAATCTTTCTGCCCGTTCACCTATTCCAATTCCTTGTAGCTGAACACCAAGTGATTCTGCTCTTGCCCTAGTATAGCTAACAAGCAGTGACAGTGTAATTGCCAAGAGAACAAGATAGCCTTCAGAATAATTGCCAATCAATATACCAAGAAATATTGCGACTTCAGCAATCTTGTCAAAAATAGAATCAAGAAAGGCTCCTTTCTTTGAGGTCTTTCCAGTGACTCGGGCTACTTGACCGTCGACTATATCAAAGAAGCCCGATATCAATAGAAGAGTTCCGCCAATTACAAAGGAATACTGCAAGTGAATTCCGTAAACTATTGCAGAAGCAAAAGCAAATCCGAGACCTACCGCAGTCCAAAAGTTTGCAGATAGTCCAGTTGCTGCAAATGTTTTTCCAATATTCTGCAAAGTGGGTTTTAGCCCCTCCCTGAAGTTATTGAGCATCTTTTACTTCCAATCGCTCCTTAAGATTAAAGCGTTTATGCGTATACCAAACTAAAAATGCTCAAATAATATGTGGTAGAAGGGCTTGCATGGGCATCATAGCAAAGGGTGCAAAGTGTAACGTAATAGGTTGCGATAAAGACGGCGTTCGTTCTTTGACCACATCCAAGGTAGAAGGCACTGGCCTTAGTGTTTCAGGTGGAAAAAAGACAGTCTTATGCAAAGAACATTACAAGGAATGGAAAAAAGCCACCAAAGATGAACGTGATGTTGAAAGAGCTCGATACGACAGGTTCTAAGAAAAATTCTAAACCAGATTACCTTTTCTTGATTAAATGTGTTAAAAACGAGAGCCTTTATAATGCCCTGCTTTGTCAAACAAACCGATGAAGTCAAAACCAATAGGCGCACTATTTGGCGTTTTGGCTATAGTTGCTATCATTGCAATAGCTCAACCAGCTTATGCAGCAAACGTACCAGTAACAATTAGCAGCGGCGCAGCTAACACAAAAGGCACGTGTTCTGACACAAACTGCTTCAACCCAGAAAAAATAAACATCAATATTGGGGATACTGTTACATGGACAAACTCTGATACTGTTGGTCACACTGCTACAAGCGGCAAACCAGCAGACAATCAGACAGGTACTGTCTTCGACAGTAGTTTGATTGCAGCTGGCAAGACCTACACAAGTCCTGCTTTCAACACCGCAGGCGACTATGACTACTTCTGCCAAGTCCATCCATGGATGACAGGAGAGATTGTAGTTGGAGGAGCAGCAGCGACAACTAGCCCACCACCTAGCAGCAACATGACTGGAATGTCAAACATGACTGCATCAGGCAATCAGACAATTCCAGAATTTGGTCCAGTGGCGTCACTAGTTCTTGTATTAGCAATAGTTAGTGTCGTCGTATTCACCTCAAAGACTAGAGGATTTCTAAAACTCTAGATCTCCTATTTTTCATTTTTATTTTTGATATTTTGCTTTTCTTTTGTTAAAGTACGCAGTACTAAGATCAGCATAGTACTTGTCAAGTTTTTTGTAGAGACGTTTTGGTTTTCGAGGTTTTTCAGTACTAAGGGCATATAGACACAATACAGGAAATGCGATTGTTGCATCGGTGTATACCATTATGACATCTTCATGTGCATCTTTTACTTTACCCCAGCTTTTTCCTTCTTGTAGGGTGGCTCCTGACAATCCGCCAGTATCCGGTCTTGCGTCAGTTATCTGAATGATATAATTTTGTCCCCCATGCCCTAAACCAAGTATTTGGTCCAAAAGAGGCCCTGTTTGTTGGGCGGTGTTTTTTGGCACTCCTCCACCCAATTCAACTATACCGGATTTTTTAGAATTGTAGAGTATTGCAGCCTGTTCTATAATTTCACGAACAAAATCCAAGTTGTATGCTTTATGTGCTAGGCGCAAGGGTGCAAGATCAAGCGCAAGGGATGAATCCTTTAGTGTCGAAATGTATACCGGTACATCATAATCATACGCTGTTACCACAAAACTTCGCTCAGGATATTTTGAATGTTCTTTAGAGTATTTTCCCATGGCATTGCAGAATTCTGCCGTGGTGAATGGCTTGTCAATTAGTTTTTCAGTGAACATTTTTTGTACTATCTTGTCTTCTGCCTTGAGGGTCTCCTCACCTTTTATGTATACATCTCGTATTCTGACAATATCTTTTTCATACAAGATCATGTCATCTACCTCGAAATGTCCTTGTTTAACAGGAAG
>JAWOLM010000157.1:0-8590 GCA_033853455.1 Nitrosotalea sp.
CCCTTTTCTGTCTTGAAGATATTATATTCAGAAAAATCAGCATGTACTATCTTGGCTTTATTGTACAAATCATCAATAATTGAAATCGCTTGTTCATAGTCGTTGTAATCAACCTCAGTTTCTACTAAAGTGGGTGCTGGAACACCATTTTTACCTACAAAATCAAGCACGAGTACATTTTTTATTACGGTTATGGGCTTGACGCATGGCATTTTACTATCATAGCAGTGACGCAGATTTGTAAACTCTTTTTGTGCCCAAAGTTCAACTAGGTTTCGTGTCCCTTTTCTTATTTTTGAGAATCGTGGGTCCCCCAACAAATACGGATGTCTCTTTTTGAAGTTTGAGGTTGCCACAAGGTAAATCTTTAACGCTAGGTCATTTCCCGAAGGCCCAACGGCCCAATATGTCTTAGATTCTTTCCCCGAGCCCACGGCCCCATTAACATAAGAAATTATTCCAGAATTTTTCAAACCTGAAACAGTCATAGTTGTGGATTTATCAAAAACCTCATCGATGACTTTATTTTGATTAAATCCATCTTTTTCAGATTTTTTTTCCCTGTCTTTTTCTAAGAGTCTACCATCTATGCGTTTTGCTAATTTTTTCTGAAGTTCATCGGTCAACATCTTGAGTTAAACAGACTTGGTAAAATTGATTACTCTTAGAAATCTTGTTGGAGATATCCGTTTTCTTTTAACCAATCTACCTGAGACAATGTGTATCTCCATGTTATGTCTCCCCTATCATCAGCTTTAAAATCCCATGGTGCTATTGTAACAACGTCATTATCACGAATCCATATTTTTCGTTTCAGTTTGCCACGAATTCGACCCATTCTTGTTTTTTCATCAGTACATCTTACCAAAACATGATCACTACCCAATAATTTAATGACTCTTCCGAGCATTTCACCTTCTTCAGGTATTTTCATTTCCTTCAGTTCACTCTCGTTTAGTACTTTGCGTTTTCCCAAAATTCTCAGTTTTCGATCCGTTCGTTACGTATATAATTGTTGTATTTTCAAAACTTGAAAACTAAAAGAAATGGTGTACCATCAATTCTTTTGACTCCTTTTGATGTTCCAACTCCAATTTTTACAGATAGAGCTATGGTCTCCTCTCCAACCATGTTGATTATGGAAGAGTTTTGTAATAGCAGTTCTGCTTCTTTTTCATCCACAATCCTCTCTGCAAAATAGCTTCGAGTTATGTTCATTGCAAGGTCGCCTTCAACAAGAGTTCTTCCAACTAACTTGGAATCACATATGTTCAACATTTTGCTGCGTTGATAATTAACAGTTCTTACTGCAAAAGGCATTATGCATATTGTCCCTTCAGAGACGACTTGGCGCCACAAGCCTCACATACAAGAAAATGTACACGATTTGATTTTTCTACTCTTGTATCTGGACTTTTGCACGTTGGGCATTCAACATACTCTTTTACGTATCTAGTAAGAAGAGACGTAAAATCATGAGGTTCTTTTTTTCCGACAAATACGGCTTTATCTCCAGCCAACTGAGCTGGCGTTGCAAACTCTTTAGATAGATATTGGAGTATCTTTTCAGGTTCTCGACGCAAGACTTTGGGAAATTCAGAAAAGTTTCTAAAAAAGGTCCTGTTTCCTTGCCACATTATGTCGACCTTAGGAAGTTCAAATCTAGATGTAGAATCTTTTCGGATTTCAGAAACCTTATCTTGTATTTTCTTAAGGAGTTTTTCGTATTCGCCTTTTGTCAACTATTCTGATGACAGCACTGCTACCTATATTGATTTAGTTTTTAAAAAAGAAGAAAGTGGTCCCCTAAGGCTTTCCTATTCGGAAGACGTTAGTGCCACATTTTGGGCATTGGCCCTTAACCGCAGGTCGTCCATTCTTTAGCTTAACTTCTTTTGGATTTGCGATCTCGACTTTCTTCCTGCATTTTACGCAGTAGGCTTGAGTCATTTCATCTTCTTACGAAGGAAGTGGTATTTAGCAAGACGCTGTAAAAATTATTTCACTATACGCTAGAGGCTGTTAAATTTTTACATTGTCTTTCTCTGATCACAACTATAGAATTTATACAAATAGTTGTACTTTTTTGATATTTCTTAGGTTGAAATTATCCAACTTGAAGAAATTATCAGTTGTAATAATTGATTCATCAAATTGTTCTACCTTCGAGTTATACTTTTAAACATGTTAAAAAGAGTCTTTTGATTGGCAACCAAAAAGGGAATTATCATAACGGCAATTATACTTGGTGCCATAGCAGCTGGCAGTTTTGTCACATGGGTGCTTCCGCAAAACAGAGGATCATCAATTGTTGTATCAGATTATAAAAACGAGATTGAGGGTGTAAAGGAAAGGCATGCTTTGATAATGACAGAGATGAGCTCTGATCTAAAGAGCATGCTAAACAATACTCTATCAACCGACGACTTTACAACCATGGCACAGACGTCAGCTACTCAAACTACCTCACTCATATCCGAACTTATAGAAAGCAATCCTCCAACAGAATGGAGAGAGAGTTATCTCAACTATGCTGAGGCGTTGAAAAAATACAATGATTATCTCACTGAGAGCATGGCATTAGCCACTAAGGTTAAGAGTGGAATATCCTCTAGTGATTTGTCAAATGAGATGTCTAAACTGAGTTCCTTGATGAATGATACTAACTCATTTATCGCAAAGTCTGATGAGACGAGGCCATAAGATTATCAAAAAATGCTCACATTGTCAAATCTTTCTTGGATTTTGACAAAATTTGATATAAATTAGATTAATTAATAGGAAATACGATTTTCGTATATCATGGCATCCAAGGAGGCTAATCTGCAAAAAGGAAGTCCGGAAACAAAAACAAGCAGGCTTTTGGTAATCTGTGTTGACAGAGATGATGATATCGGAAGTAAAGCAGGAGTTGCTACTCCTGTAGTCGGACGAAATGCCTGCATAGAAGCTGCACAGCGATTAGCTCTTGAGGATCCGGAGGATGCGGACTCTAATTCTATATTTGCTGCTGTCAAGACTTTTGAAGATTTGGTCAGTAAGGGATACCAAGCAGAAGTAGCAATAGTATCAGGAACTGAAAATAAAGGAGTGCAAGGAGATGAAAAAATTGTTTCACAAGTAAGGACAATAATGCAAGCATTTTCAGCTAATGGTGCCGTAATTGTATCAGATGGAGAAGATGATGAAAGTGTCATTCCAATAATTCAAAACGTTTTGCCAATCGTGTCGGTCAAACGAGTTGTGATGAGGGTTAGCAGAAGTGTAGAATATTCTTATGCAGTTTTGGGAAGATATCTAAAAGCAATTGCGTTTGATTCGAAGTATTCCAAGTTCTTCTTGGGAGTTCCAGGAATTTTGCTAGTGATTGGCGGGATTGCAACTGTCCTTGGGCTTACCACACAAATTTTTGCAGTGATGGTAAGCATTCTAGGTGGAGCATTTCTTATCAGAGCATTTGATATTGACAGAGCGTGGTCACATTGGACAAAACCAACACCTGCTGGATTCATCAGAGTGTTCACATTGGTAGCGGGAATTCTTCTAGTTTTAGCATCAATAACAGCTGGATTTAGCTCCGTCAATCCACAGATAACAAGTGCAAAACCAGACGAGATGTTCAAGATATTTGCCAACAAGCAAACAATTGGCATGTTTGTCTCTGGAATGTTGCCTTTTCTATGGATAGGAATTGGATGCATATTTGGAGGATCATTGCTGAGCAGTTGGTTCCGAGGAAGCGTCAGATCGATGACAGATATTCTTAGGATAATCGTATTGTTATCTCTCTATCCAATCGTTGCACAGTTCAACACGGTAGTAACAAGAGATGAGAGTCCTTTCACGCTTATTCCACCATTACTCTTAGGTTTGGCAGTAATACTGATATCAGCGTCACTGCTCTTCCACAGGTATAGAAGGAAGAAAGGTGGCGAGGTACTATCGGAATAAAAGACAAAGCGTTTCAACTGGGCGGTTTTTACACTCTTTATTCTAAAAAACTTGAAAAAGAGATACAGACAGGTGACATTCCAAAACATATAGCAATAATACTTGACGGTAATCGAAGATGGGCTAAGAGAAACCTAGTCTTGAAGTTAGATGGACATTTCAAGGGAGCTGACGCAGTTGAAAAATTACTAGATTGGTGTGAAGAGCTTAATATCAAGATCATCACTCTCTATGTCTTATCAGCAGAAAATCTTACAAGGAATGATGAGGAGTTAGCATATCTCTATGATTTGATCAACCAAAGGCTTGAAAAGCTCTACAATGATCCTAGGATTCACAAGAATCGCATGCGTGTAAAAGCTATCGGTCGAGTCGAATTATTACCAGATTTCCTAAGAGAGATTCTAAACAAGCTTGAAACTGCTACAAAGAATTATGATAATCATTATCTTAACATAGCAATAGCTTACGGTGGACAACACGAATTAGTTGATGCCATAAAGAAGATTGCAACTAGAATCAAGGAAGGTTCTCTTGATGTGAATCAGATAGATAAAGATGTAATAGAATCGTGCCTTTACACATCGCATTTACCACAGTCTTCTCCTGATATGATCTTGAGAACTTCAGGCGAAAAAAGACTCAGTGGTTTTCTAATGTGGCAAAGTGCTTACAGTGAACTTGTCTTCATGGATGTATATTGGCCAGAATTTAGAAAGATAGATCTTATGAGAGCCATTAGGACATTTCAGAAACGAGCCCGCAGATTGGGTAAGTAAAACAGAGAAATACTAGTTTCAAAGTTACAACTACATGTTGGAGGAAAGATCGGCTGGAGCTATTTTATATCGTGAATCACCTATCGGGAAATTCTATTTGCTTTTGAATTACCCTTCTGGACATTGGGATTTTGTTAAAGGAAATATCGAGAAGGGTGAGACTCTCAAACAGACTGTTTTAAGAGAGATCAGAGAAGAGACTGGTATAACAGATGTGAAATTTGTGGACGGGTTTGAGAACAAAGTACAGTATCACTATCAACGCGACGGTGAGCTTGTGAATAAGGAAGTTGTCTTCTTTTTAGCAAAGACATCAACCGAACACGTTGAGATCTCACATGAACACCTAGCTTTCATATGGCTTAGTTTCAACGATGCAATGAACAAATTAACATACAAGACAGCACAGAATTTACTCAAGAAAGTACGTGAGTTAGGATTCGAGACTTAGTTGTTGTAGTTTTTTTGCTTCTAAAACTGGATTTTTCGAGTTGAGAATTGTTCTTCCAACTATTAGGTATTTAGATCCCGCTTGTAGAGATTTTCTTGCATCACCGCCCTGAGTTCCGACGCCCGGTGAATAAATGTCGCAACGATCTCGAATGATCTTTTTAGTGTAACTTATGATTTCAGGCACTGTTGCCCCTACAACTATTCCATCAATTTTTGCAGAGGAAGACCATTTTAGAAATAGATCATGAAGTTTTTGCGTTCTTCCATTTGCAGGATCTCTAATAGAAAGACCATATCCCAACTTTGCACCTGGATGACTCATGTGTACAAGTGTTATCACACCATGTCCATCATTATGAGCTACCTTGACCAGCTCTTTGAGATTTTCAGGTCCCATTATCGGGTTCGCGATTACCGCATCAAAGCCACATCTCCAAAGTCTCTTGATTGCAATCATGTTTGTATTGCCAATGTCATTTAGTTTCATGTCCGCAATTGTCTGCAACCCCTCCCTGTGTGCCAGCGCATTTATTTTTGACAGGCTTTTTTCGTTCAGTGGCAACATTATATGGAAATTGAATTTAATTCCACAGAGATACCTGCCCAGTTTTTTTATGTTTGAAATTGTCTTCTTTTCTAATTTATCTATATTGACATCATCGAGATCATTGGCAAGTATTATACTGCCTTTTTCCAAAGAAATTTTTGCTATTCTTTTTCTATAGTCTGTCATAGTTTGACTAGAGGATGTCTATCTTTTAGCTTTATTACTTTAAGGTATGAATAGCCGTGCTCGCTGATACTACTAACAAACGTTGGTTCTATACCATCCTTGCTAGAATATTTTAGGAATGGTTTTGTGGGTTCATAGTCAAGCTTGACGTGACAAAAGTATGATGCCTCATCAGACTCGTTGAAGTTCATAAAGACTCCAACGAGCCAATTCTTTCCGTCAGAGAAGGCAAACAGCGGAAAAGGAGATTCTTCAAAACCGTAGCTTAGCTTTAATAGGCTTTCAAGATCTTCAAGTTCAAGAGGTTCGTACATATACTCAGAATTGGCAGCAGTTTCTGGTTTGAGCGAGTCTGGCATTGATTTTATCCGTATAATTGGCGAATAGAGATATGTCGGATTGGTTATAGTATTGACAATATCACAATCCTCTTTTCCAGTTTTAAAACCATAGGAAAGATAATGGCCAAATTTTGTATTTGGAACATAGTAATTTACTGGTCTCTCTTTTAGCACATCCATCTGAACAGAAATTACATCCTTACCATCCAATGAAAAGGAAAAGCATGTACGAGGAATTCTTTCTAGAGCGCAAACCAGTCTTGAAAACTCAGTTATATCATAAAGTTCGACATAATGCGGACGTTTAACCATAGAATTCTTCCTAAAACTACCCCATTAAAAGTAGTCGCTTGTTATTTCACAGTTCGTCTCTTCTATCAATCGTATCGTTTACGTCTGGACCAGTACCAATCAAAGTTACGGGTACCTTTAGTTGATCCTCGATATTTCTTATGAAATATTTTGCAGGCGAGCTAAGGTCAGAAAATGATTGCATGTGAGCACATTCTGGATATATTACATCAAGTTTGGTCACTCCAATTTGTGTTGCGCTATTTAGCATTACTGCCCGTTTTGCAAGATCAAAGTCAAATTCAGCAGCTCTTCTTGTTCTTCCTGTAACTGTACCAACTTCTTTCCACCCTTTTGCTGCAGTCTTATCTGCACTAAGCTCGTTTTTTAGCGGCCCTTCTCCAACTCTTGTCACATATGACTTGAAGACAACGATAACGTCATCAACACTTTTTGGACCTAATCCTACATCTGCGCATATTCCAGAGGCAGTGACATCCTTTGAAGTAACATAGGGATATGTCCCATGCCATAATGAAAGAAAAGTACCTTGAGTTCCTTCTACCATGACTTTTTCTTTTCTTTCCAGTGCAAAATTTATTGCGTTAGGAATATCATCAAGGTACAAAGCCAATGACTCTACATCTTTTGCGAGCTTCAACGTCCTCATGGCCCTATCGGCATTAGCAGGCCCAGTGCCTGTCCCCGTACTACCGATAGACTCTTTGAGTCGTCCCTGAGAATCGGTCACCCTATGAGATTCTTCAATAACTCCGCATTGATAATCGACAAAAGTTCTGTCTTGTACACCGAATTCTGATATTTCTTTTAGCAATACCTCTTGGCTTATTACAACACCAGGTCCTACAAGCAAACGTGTACTAGGATTCAAAAATGCGCTTGGAAGCATTCTTACTTTGTATGTCTTTCCTCCATGTTCTATGGTATGACCAGCATTGGGACCTACTCCACCCCTAACAGCTATTACTGGATTGTCTTTCATAGCAAGATATGAAACGATCTTTCCTTTTCCTTCGTCTCCGAAGAAACCACCAACAATAACTGTAGAAGTCATAATGAAAGAGCGCAAGGAGACATATTTAAGCCAAGTCTTAACAATACAATTTTAGCAAAGAAGGTAGACCCAGCTTTGCATGTCACAGCCAAATTATGCTGGAAACATAATCGTTTCGCTTGCAAATCTTCCAGAATTTCTGCGTAAGCCTATCTTACAAAAAAGATTATCAGAATTTTTTTCAATGTCACAAGAAGACCGGCAAGAGATCATAAACAACGCTCTGCAAGCAGGACCTGCAATACCGTTTGATAGGTTCTCGACTTTGTTTAAGACATGGCTTGAAGTATTGTGCAATTTGACAGAAGAACAAAGAACCATAATGTTCAGGGCATATCTTACAGAGATCGTAACTCATCCAGAAAAGATTATACCGTTTAATTTAGATGGAATTTTAGAAATCTACCTCACTCTTAAACCTGAGCAGAAAACTATCATAACAAGTACCATGAGAGGTATTGTAAACTCTCTTGATAGTAATTCAAAAAAAAGAATTTTCCTTATAATTTCTGATAGAGCTAAGAAAGAAATTGGAATTTAGAGTGGTTTGTCAGGTTTTCGTTGATTCTCATCAGCAAAATTTATGACGTCGCCTTCAGGGGTCATTACTCCGACAAAGACTTTTTCGTATCTCTTTACCACTTTGCGATGCTCAGGCATAGACATATCTAATCTCATTTCATTCATTACCATTACCCTGTACTTTTTCCATTCTTCCCAACATGGATTACAACAGGGATACGCTGCCGCGATAGGATCTAGTTCCATGTCAGAGGGGATTTCCTTTTTACACTTGGTACAAGTTGCCATATACAAGACTTCTTCCAAATTTTAGCAATTTAATTCTTGATTCTGATATAAAAGTACTAATTTGGAGGTCTTTTATGAATGAAGTTTTGAGGAATAGTATAACCGAAATAAAGAAAAGATATTAGGGAAATCAGAGAAAAAAAGACATGAAGATCAA
>JAWOLM010000158.1:0-8048 GCA_033853455.1 Nitrosotalea sp.
CTCGTCTACTTCCAAAATCAGGTTGTTTCCAGATTCTGACATTTCAAACCATTCGTCTCTTCTGCTATCGTATGATGTTTTTTCCTCCACATCAATGTGAACGCCTAAGCTCTTCTCAAGTTCGTTAATCGTAGAACCACCCCTTCCAATTAGTAATGGAATGGAATCTTTATCGACTCTTACACGAATGCTGTTGTTTGAAAGAATTTCTATCTCTGCATCAGAATCAAATCTCTTGATTGTATCTCTTATCTTTGATTCTGCAAGCCTTTCAATTCCTCCACTTTTTGCTTCTTTCGATATCGGTATGACGATATTTTCCTCTCCATAAGTGTAAATCTCATATTCAAGAGTATGATTCTCAAAATTCTTGACCTCAATTACAGGTCTTGCCAAATCTTGTTCTGTCATACCAGTTGGAACCTTAACTTTGAATTCCAACTCGTAGACCTTGGAAATTTGCCCTGCCTTTATGTATATTACAGTATCCAAGATGTGGGGAATCATACCAAGTTCAACTTTCCCAATGAATCTCTGAATGGCATCAAGTGGAGCATTTGCATGGACCACCCCTACCATGCCAACTCCAGCCAATCTCAGGTCTGAAAAGACACGAAAATCATGAAATCTTCTAACTTCATCAAATATGGTATAATCAGGTCGTACTAAAAGCAATATGTCTGCTGCATTTTCAAAACTTCCATCGAGTTGTGTATATTGTGTAATTTTCTTTTCAACTTGTAGATCTCTTGGTGACTCGAATGTCTTGACAATTTTTTCCTTTTTAGAATAAAAGTCTGCTAGGCTTGAGGCAAAGGTGCTTTTGCCTGAACCCGGTGCTCCTGCAATCAATATCCCTTCTGCACTCTCTGAAAGTCTCTGCATTAGCTTTTCTGAGGGATTGTATTGTTCAAGAGTCATCTTGACAAGAGGATGAGTAATTGTTATCTCATAACTATCAGAAAATGGACGGTGCGTTATAACGACGCGATAATCTCTAAATTGAACTACCAGTGCTCCAGACTTTGAAATCTCGATTATGCCAGTCTGATTAACTCTCGAAGTTTCCAAAATTTCTGTGGTGATTCCTTCAAGATATTCTTTTTCAAGGATCTTGTCATCAAGCTCTACTAAAGTAAAAGCGCCAGGCCTTCCCCGTTTGGCAACAGGTCTTGCACTTTCCTTGAGGTGGATGCTCATCGTTTGAGGGTCAAAGTATTTTTCAAATTCAAGGTCGGCTACCTTGACTTGAGGTTTGGAATAACTAGTCTTGATACCTTCTGCTTCTGCAACTAAGGCTTGTACATAATCCGCAGTATAAAATGTAGCACCATTTTTTTTCGCAATATCTTTTATTATGGCATCGATTCGTCCGTGCCTTGCCAATTTTATGTCATCCATGCTTGGGCGTTCCCCTTCGAATCGGAGCATTATGTTATTTTTCAATGCCAAATCGCGAATTTTCTTTATCTCTTCCAAGCCAACAAAACCATAATCTTTATTCTGGGAGGCTTGAGCTTGAAGCTCATCTAAAACTGCTACAGGGATAATTATCTCACAATCTTTGAGACTCCCGGACTCTACTAATTTGGTAATTTCACCATCTATTATGATACTTGTATCTACAACAATTTTCTCCATTATCTAGTTAGGTTATTTCGCACCTTTTATTCATACCTGTATTTTGTTCGAAAGCAACACGATTCAAATACAATCAAACAAAATTATGAATGGAGTATGTCGTTTATTTTACTTAGGACTTCTTCAAAATTAAATGGCTTTAATATGTATGCGACTGCGCCTTCCTTAACGCATTCTTTTATGGTCTCCTGATTATCGCTTGCAGTTATCATGACCACCTTTGCAGAAGGCTGATAAATTTTAATATCCTTTAAGACAGAAAGGCCATCTTTTTTTGGCATGGCTACATCTAATAGTATCAAGTCTGGATTTGTTTTCCTGAATTGTTTGATTGCTTCTAATCCATTTTCTGCCTCTCCTACACATTCGTGTTTGCCTATTAGGAGAATGTCTTTGAGAACCATTCTTATGGCATTTGAATCGTCAGCAATCATGATTTTGGCCAATTATCTATCTCCTTGTTTTATATATTTAAGTTCAAAAGAAGTTCATATGTCTGGTACATGGGGAAATTTATCATGGACTAATTTTTTAAAATCAGACATGTCATAAGCATCAAAGCCCTGAAAGATTTTTCTCATATCATCCATGATTTTGATCATAAAAGAACATGATCCTGGTAATACTCCATTAATCATGATATGCTTCAGTATGTTATCGCAGGTTCTTGCTATTTCTCCGATTTTTTTTTGTTCTATCATAGGTGCCAGTCCTTTAATTTTATGAAGATGTTCTTTGATGTTTTTTGAATTTGTGTAAATGTTTTCGTCGCTGTTACAATGCATAACGATCTGCTCCAAATCATTCAACTCTGATTGTATTTCTTGTCTTGCAAGATCGAGAAATTTATCAGACATTTTCACTAATTGCTATATCTATTTTATACAAGCTTTTATAGGCTTGTCTTATGGTTTTTTATCAAATTGAAGATTGCGCAGAAAACCTATCTGTTACTTGCAGTAATAATAAGTGTCTCTGCAGTTAATCTGTATCTTTTACTTTCCATATCGCAGGAAAACTTGGACGTCCTTCATTCTATTAGCAAAGCAAGTAATCTAAGAGCAATAGTAGAAAGAATTGCTGGTACTGCGAATTCTATTGCAAGTGGTAATGAAACAGCTAGACCAACATTGGATTCTGAAATCAGTAGTTTTGATCAAATTTATACAGTTTTAGGAACTGGCGGCTCGTTAGACGGTGTTACTCTAGTTGAAACACCGCCTGAATTACGACCCCTTTATGATAAAGTTGGCAGTTCATGGCAGAATTACAAACAAATAACACAACAAATTCGGCAAGAAAGTGTATTTGATCCAATCGTTAAGGATGCACTTTCCTATGTTTTGGCAAAAAATAGTGATTTGATATCCTTGACAAACGGAGTTGTAAATGATCTTACTCCATTGGATAGAGACTACAACAAACACAAAACAATCGCGGCGGAGATGGTAAATATTGCAAAAGACATTGGACAACAAACACTATTAGTTTCAATTGGTGAAGGCGGTAATACAACCTCATCTCTTCGAAAAGACAGGATAACATTTGATGGAGATCTGAAAAATCTTGAGGGGAGGCCACTAGATAGTTCTGATTATGCAAATTATGGAATAATGCAAGAAAATCTACTGCAAATCCCCAATGCAAATTCTTATTCCTTACGAAGCCTTGATCCACTCTGGGATGCAGAACAGGCTAAACTAGAATATATTGAAAATAATACACTGATTTCAAAAGAATTTGGTTTGGATCTGAAAAATCTTGCTTATCAAAAAAACGACCTGAATGGAATTACATCGCAATTCGTTGACACATGGAATCAATTAGTTGATTCAAAATTACGTCAAAATGTGATTTTGGTTCAAGCCTTATTGATTGCCGACATTGCGATTTTTTTGGTTGTAACAATCTCAATTAGAAGATCACTCAGTCCGTTGCAATTACTGACAAATGCAATTGTCAAAATTAAAGATGGAATATACGGTGACAAAATCAACTATGCTTCAAAGGATGAGATTGGAGAACTTGCAAGCACCATAAACTCGATGTCAAACACCATTCAACAAAAAGAAGAGGAAAGCAAAAAGATTGAGATTGCAAAAGATGAGTTTCTTGCCATGATAACACATGAATTGAAAACCCCATTGGTTCCAATACAGGGCTATTCTGATATATTACTAGGTGAGCACTTGGGGCAACTAAACAAAAATCAGAAGGAGAGACTAGAAGTTATTCGATCAAGCGCTGCATCTCTTTTACAATTAATATCTGATTTACTTGATGCGCAGAAACTAGAGCTTGGACAACTTCGAATAAAAAAATCAAATAATAATCTAAGAAAAACTCTAGAAACTACCATTTTGACCATGACACCGCAGGCTATGGCTGACAAAATTCAATTAACACAAAACATTGACCATGACATTTATGCCAATTATGATGAAGAGAGAATAATCCAAGTACTTACAAACTTGGTTAAAAACGGTCTAAAAGCAACATCCCCAAAGACAGGTGAGATCGAAATATCTGCTCAAGACAACCAAAATGAAGTGATGTTTTCGGTAAAGGATAACGGAAAAGGAATCCCAGCTGATGCACTAGACAAGGTTTTCAAGAAATTCTATCAAGTAGATACGTCTTTTACCAGAGAATCTGGTGGTAGTGGTTTGGGTTTATCAATCTGTAAGGGAATAGTGGAAGCACATGGAGGAAGGATATGGGTTCAAAGTGCATTGGGACAAGGTTCTGAATTTTTCTTCACCATACCAAAAAACGAAATTTCAAGAACGCCTGTATAAGATATAAAATAGTTGCAAACAAAGTATCAAATGTGCTACACGATTTTGCTGATGCGATATTGCAGTTTGCCCTTCAAAAAGGAGCACAATATTGCGATGTCAGGGCAGAGATTGTAAAAAGTAGCGGCTTTTTATTAGAAAATGGACAAATTGAACACGTAACATTCAAGGAAGAAAACGGACTGGGAATACGTGTCCTTGCAGACGGTGCTTGGGGATTCTATTCAATATCAAACCCGAATTCCTTCAATGAGCTAAAAGAGGGAGTATCTGATGCGATAAAAAGTGCACTACATTATGCGCAAATAAAAAAACATAAAATAAAACTTGCGGAGACAAAAATCCATATTGATACTGTAAACCGCAGGTCTTCCAAAATTCCAACAACTGAAGAAATGATAAAGTTGGCTCTTGATTGTGATAAAGCAATTAGGACAAGAAAAAGAATCCATAAATCATCAATACACGTGCATCTTGACGAATTTCAAAAGTATTTCATAAATAATGACGGCACAAAAATAATTCAGAATTATGATGATGGCATTATCAATCTAACAGCAACTGCTAATGAATCTGGATTGTCAGAGACTGTAAATACAACTGAAGGTGGTCGTGGAGAATTGAAAATGGTTATGAAGGAAAATGAGATACTAGAAAAAGCCAAATCTATCTCAGAAAAGGCAGATAAATTAATTGAAGCGCATCCTGCAAGAGAAGATAAAACAACGGTTGTTATGAATCCTGATTTCGTCGCTCTTCTTTCTCACGAAATCTTGGGACATCCGTCCGAAGCTGATAGAGTGCTTGGAAAAGAGATGGCGTGGGCAGGAGGAGCATGGTGGGCAGGAAAACTTGGAACAAAAATTGGTTCCACAGAACTGGAAGTAATTGATGATCCAACTATAAAAAATAGTCTAGGCTGGTACAAGTACGACGATGAGGGTGTACTGGCCTCAAAAAAGTCTCTTGTAAAGGAGGGAATACTTGTTGAACACATGCAGAGCAGAGAAACCGCATTTCTTTTTAACACTGTACCAAATTCAGCAATGAGAGCCACAGGATATTCATTCATGCCACTTATCAGAATGGCGTGTACCTGCATTAGTCCAGGAACTTGGAATCCTGAAGAAATGATAAAAGAAGTAAAATCTGGTTACCTAATTTGTGACATGAAGGTTCCATCAATTGATATGATGAGATACAACTGGAGTATTTCATGTCAATATGCACAAAAAATTGAAAATGGTGAATTGACAGAACTGTTACGTGATGTAATCGTAATGGGAAATGCGCCAGAATTCTTCAATTCTATTAATGCGAGAGGAAAAGATTTCACTGTGCGACCAATAACAAATTGTGGAAAAGGTGATCCGATGCAGATAATGAGAATGGGAAATGGCGGACCACATATTCGTGGAACTGCAACCGTAAAAAGTGTAGGTAACTAAAATGACAACTGAAATTGATGACATTAGAAAAGATGTTATTTCATGTACTCGCTGTGAACTTTCAAAAACACGAACAAACGCGGTACCTGGTTCAGGAAGTATTGAAGCCGAGATTGTTTTCATAGGTGAGGCACCAGGACGGAATGAGGACCTTCAAGGTGCCCCGTTTGTAGGATCTGCGGGAAAGATACTTTCAGAGGCTTTGGAATATGCAGGATTTATTCGCAAAGATGTCTATATCACAAATGTAGTAAAATGTAGACCGCCAAACAATAGGAGACCCAATAAAAAAGAACAAGAATCTTGTGGAAATCACTTACAAAGAGAACTTGAGACGGTACAACCTAAAATCATCTGCATACTTGGTAATACTGCTTTTGGTTCATTGTTAGGAGGCAACGAAATAACAAAGAACCGGGGAAAGATAATTAAAAGAAACGGACAATTGTACTTTGTCACAGTTCACCCTGCGGCTGTTATATATAATCAAGATCTGCGACAAGTCTTAAAAGATGATTTGAAGAATTTGCACAATCTTCTTGACAAAATAAAAAAGGGGATACAAATAAAAATTAATGAATGAAACCATTACCGCGTTCCTTTTATCGTAGAGATACAATATCCGTGGCTCAAGACCTTGTTGGTAAAATATTGGTTCGTCAAGTCAATGGAATGATAATCTCAGGCATTATATCTGAAACAGAGGCTTATAGATACAAGGATGATCCAGCTAGTCACTCATTCGGAGGCAAAACAGAAAGAAACAAGGCAATGTTCGGAAATGTAGGACTCGCTTATGTATATTTTACATATGGTATGCATTATTGCGTAAACGTCGTGGCAAGAGATGAAAGGTTTGAAGCAGGTGCAGTACTAATACGATCTTTAATTCCAAAAAATGGAATTGATTTTATGATGAAACAGCGCAAAACGAACATGCTTTCAAATCTTGCAAATGGTCCAGCAAAACTCACACAAGCTCTTAAAATAACTAAAGAACAATATGGCGAAGATCTAACAAAGATTTCAAAATTGTATATTGTGAATGGTATGAAGGTGACAAAGTCTATGATAGAATGCAGGCCCAGAATCGGAATCAACCGAGCAACCAACAATCTGTGGAATTTTCGAATCAGGCCAATTCATCTTGTAAATCATTGAGATGAAGGTGCAGGTCTTGCTTCAAGTGTAGTAGTAAGGTCAAGTGATTTACCTAATCTGTAGACAGTCAGTGTCACCTTGTCTCCTACTGATTTTTCATCATCCAGATATGCTATGACATCATCAATTGTCTTTATTGGATGACCATCTATCGCGGTTATGATATCTCCACTGTGAGGTATGTTGTTGTCATCTAACGTTGCAGCTATTACGCCTGCCTTATCAGCTGGGCCTCCTTTGACAACTTTTTCGACCATTACTCCTTTGAAGTTACGCGACAAACTATTAGCCAACGCAACATCAGGATCCATAGTTCTTCCAGCTATTCCTAGGTAAGGATGTTGATATGTTCCATTTTTAATTAAAACAGGAACTATTCTTTTTATTGAATCAGAGGGAATGGCAAAACCAATTCCTGAAAAATCCCCGGTATTTGTCTTGATAGCTGAATTCATTCCAATGACTTGGCCCTGCAAGTTTAGTAGAGGTCCACCAGAATTACCTGGATTTATTGCAGCATCAACTTGAATTATATCTGGTATGGAATAACCAACGTTCTCATTGGGCAATAGACGTCCTACGGCGCTAACAATGCCAGTAGTCATTGTATCGCTGAGCCCAAAGGGATTTCCTATTGCTATGACCTGTTGTCCAGGTTGAAGACTAGAAGAGTTTCCTAACGTCAGTGGAACCAAGTTTTCATCTGAAAAATCGTCAACAATCTGTATAACAGCAATATCATTATCGGGATCAGTTCCCACAACTTTTGCTGTATAGGTATTTCCGTCGACAAATGTGACATTAACGGTGCTTGAACCCTCTACAACATGATTGTTTGTTATGATTCGTCCCTGTGAGTCATAGATGAACCCTGAGCCTAATCTTGTTGATTGACCAGAGAGTGGTTGTCCGTTTACAATTATAGTACTGTCAGAGGTAGCAACTTTACTAGTTATCTGAACTACTGAATTTTCAGTTTTTTTGAAAAGATCTGTCAAGG
>JAWOLM010000159.1:0-5223 GCA_033853455.1 Nitrosotalea sp.
TGCTATTACTCCTGCAAAGCCTGCCATTCCGTAAACCATCATAGTTGACGTTCCGCCTGCTGTGGCAGTGCTTGTACCTGCTGCAGCTTGAGCAGTACTTGTAAAAGTCCATCCGCCTTGGACTTGGTTTGCATTTGCATGACCCTCAACATTGATAGTACCTGCATTTGCTTGTTCTTTTGTAGAAATGTGATACTTCACACCATCAGAACCTGTGAAGTCCTCATCAATATTGTTCACACGTAACGTTCCAGAGAATGCATTGCTGAGACCTGATGAAAATGTCGTAACTGCAATTTTCTGTCCTTGATATCCATATCCTGCTGTTTCAGTCAGCGTATATGCTGGATCAAAGAGAGAATCCCACTTGTTGATTGGTTGCTGGCTAAAGAGTCCGGTTGCATCCATTAAATTATGAGACTGAAATACGTTAAACGCATCAGTGCCTTTGAGAGCGTTGTACAAGTCTGGCAGTTGGCTTTGGACCGCATCTATTGGATAGTTAATCTCTATTGGTCCATATTGACTTGTGTTTATGGTGACAGGCGCACTTGCATTGAATGCCATCCACGAGGCATCAAATGTCTGTGGTATGTCTCCACTCGCTTTGTTTATGACATAGCCAGTAACGGTAGGAGTTAGTACTACCTTGTAATCAAAAGACGCATGATCTGAATATCCATTAATGAGCAATTGGTAATTCGCTATCAAATTGGTGATGGTTGCGGTGCTGCGCTCGTTTGAAATAATATCTGTATTGATTTGTTGCATGAATGTTTGAAGTGCGGGGTCACTTGTTGAATTATCCGAAAATAATACTGTCACATTTTTATTTTGAAGTATGCTTTGAAGTTTACTTCCTGCTGGATAATCAATGTAAAAACTCTTTTCGAAATCATAGGTAGGATTAATGGGATTACCTGCCATAGGTAAGGTAGCAGCAAAGTTAACTGTAGCAAAACTTGGAGATATTGTACCTAGGAGTATCAAACCTGTTATCACTGAGGCCACTAAAAGTCTCCTAGTCACGCTCCGAGTACTCTGTGTGTTGCTAATAAATCTTAGCATTATTTTTTGATTGAAATAATTTTTTGAATTTTTATTGGCAAGAGTAATATGTTTGGCATCTTTGTAACTCACAGGGGATCTGAAAATATGATAACTATTCTTGCAGGTGGAACAGGTTCTGTTAAACTTGTTAGAGGAGTAGCTACACAAACACGTGATCTTTCAGTGATTTCTAACGTCGGTGATAATTACTGGTTGTATGGCCTTTACATCTGTCCTGACATAGATACAATGCTTTACGGTCTTGCAGATATTCTTGACACAGACAAGGGTTGGGGGATAAAGAAAGATACATTTGGATTTTTACGTCA
Organism: Nitrosotalea sp.; assembly: GCA_033853455.1. GTDB lineage: Archaea > Thermoproteota > Nitrososphaeria > Nitrososphaerales > Nitrosopumilaceae > Nitrosotalea. Next base: position 1,380 of record JAWOLM010000159.1, read on the forward strand.
GATGGAAATGCTCGGAGAAGAAACTTGGTTCAAAGTAGGGGACCGAGATGCCGCAATTCATCTGATGAGAACTAATATGCTAAAAAATGGAAAAAATCTCTCAGACATTACTGAGTGGATGTGTCAAAAATTTGCAGTTGACACAAAAATAATTCCAGTAACAGACAATAGCGTTGAAACTAGAATTGTGACAAATAAAGGTGAACTTCATCTACAGGAGTTTTGGGTAAAATACAAGGGTCAAGATAAGGTGGAAGGAATAAAATATCTTGGCGCAGACAAGGCACGAGCAAATCCAGCTGCAGTAAACGCGATTCATGATTCAAAGTTAGTAATAATTGCACCAGGTAACCCACTCACCAGTATTGGTCCAATACTATCAATTAAAGGAATTAGAAAGGAATTGGCCAAGTCAAAGAAAAAAGTTGTAGTTGTAAGTCCACTTGTAGGAAGCTCTGCGATAAGTGGTCCTGCTGCAAAGTACTTGGAGGCAGCAGGAATTGAAGTATCAGTATATGGCCTAGCAAAGATGTATTCAGAAGTAGCATCACACATGGTAATTGATTCTGCTGACAAGCTACACACACGAAAGATTGAGAACTTGGACATGAAAGTATACGAAACAAAAATAAAAATGAAAGACAAAAAAGATGAAGAAGCACTAGCATCTTTCATTTTGAAGCAAATGCATGTCTAAACCGCGAATCGGTGCAATAGTGCCCGTCAAAACATTCTCAAGAGCAAAAACGCGACTTAATCTTTCTTCTGAAAAAACAGAAAACGTTTGTAAAATCATGTTAGAGTCTGTATTGGGAACACTTTCTACTTCTGAATTTATTGAAAAGACGGTAATAGTTACCAAAGATGAGGCTGCTCTTGGAATTGGAAAAAAATTTGCCGCTATGGAAATTTATGATAATGAAGAGCTTGGTGTGAATCATGCTGTAAAACTTGCTGATGACTATCTATTAAAGGAGGGATTTGATTCTACCATTGTCTTCCCACAGGATATACCTCTGATTCAAGCGGAAGACATACGTGTGCTATTGGGCATGAGGGTTCCAAATAGATGCGTTCTCGTAGTCCCATCGAGAAAATTCGACGGCACAAACGCATTGTTTAGGAATCCAGTTGATGTCATGGAGACCCATTACGATGAAGATAGCTACAAAATACATATTACTACTGCAGAGAAAAGAAACGCAGCTTCTGCTCTCGCACTCATCAGGAGAATAATGCTGGACGTGGATGATCAATCGGATCTAAATCTAATCATGAGCTATGATCTACCTGTTTCAAGATCACTTAGCAACATATTGAACTGATTACACTTTCGCAGGTTGTAGTTTTTCTTTCCTTGTATTTATGTATGGAAGAACCTTGATAGTAATAGATATCGCGCCTACAACTAGTAATAGCTGTTCAAGAGTATCAGAAAAGGGATTTGAACTCTCCAAAGTGATTGGTGTCTGGCTTAATGTTGATATGAAAAATAGATACGAGTAAATGAAATAATTTGTGCCCCAGTGAACCAATATTGCAGGAGCAAGTCCGTATCTAACATAGACCCATCCTATTATTATTCCAGCTACGGTTGCTTGTGTAATCTTTCCAGGACTCCACGCTGTTGCTGAGATTATATGAGCTGCACCAAAAAATATTCCAACCGTAATTATTATTGCCATGGTTTTTTTGTAATCTGTTATATGTAGATAAGCCGCAGGTCTCCAAAGAGACTTGAAGAAAAGTTTCCATGATGCACGATAAGAAAAAATGAGAAAGAGTGGAATGCCTATCAAGAATACCCTAAAGCCTACCTCTTCGGCAAGCGGTGCTGTTGACATGTTGAAAAATTGAATCAATCCGTTCTGTAACTGCGGCGGTTCTATCTTTACTCCAAAACTTTGCTGTACTGCATCAATCACAATCGAAACAAGTATCAGTATGGAAAACCATGTTATTGAATTAACAAGTCCGTTCTCCTTTAATTTCTGCCATCCTTCTGATATGATGCCACTTAAAGACCCAGTCAGGCTGCCAAACGGGCCTACAAAAGATATCGAAAACAGTATTGCATAAATCGACCATGCAATGATGAACACGTCACCTAATTGGAATGAGATAGGAATCTTGTAGCCTATGCCAGCAATGAAAAAGTTGAATCCGTTTAATGGGTATTGATAGTTTATGGTATTTCCAATTTCCGAGTCAAAAACAAGGTAAGCCCCAATTGGAAATGCCAGAATCATTATGCCAAAAATTACTGATATGAATGCAGAATAGGGAATTGATAAAACTCTAATTGCTTTATCTATGTGTAGCAAGTTTAATTCAGTGTACTTCTATGCTTGATTCTGGAAATCCCAGTTTTACAAGTGTACCCTTGATTGAATCTCTATGATCACCTTGTAGAAAGATGTAACCGTCTTTAACTGTTCCACCACATGCATATCTTGCTTTTAATTCTCTGACTACTCTTCCAAGATCATTCATTTTCGGATTAATCCCTTCAATCATAGTACCTTTTTTTTTAAAACGTCGTTCTTCAATTCGAACCACGATTTGAGTCTGATCTTTCTCGAGTTCGCCACAGGCACATAAATCGTTGGGAAGTCCGCAAGTATTGCAGATTACCGCCATTCGAGATAAAAAGCTGAATTCCTACTATTAAGCCTTGTTCAAGTGTATCTTTTTTATGCAGATAAAATTACTTAAAATGTGTCAAAAGAGTTCACAAAAAAAGCCGTGGAGATGCTTCTAAAGGGAGCTACGCTTGTAAGTGATCCATGTCCATATTGCAAAGGTGTTAGAATAATGAAAGACGGTAACGCATTTTGTGTAAATTGTGGTAGAGAAGCTAAGGAAGAGATCTTATCTGATACAAAAAAATCAAAAGATGAAACAAAAGAATCTCCTCCACAAGACAAACTAGATCAAAAACTAAAAGAACTCACAGATGAACTACAAAAGGAAAAGGATCATGTAAAGCAACAGCAGATCCTCAAGTCTATCAACGAGATAATTGAAATTAAAGCAAAACTCAAGAACCTGTAGGCATAAGGTATTTATTTAAACAAGCATCCAAAATGATATATCATGAGTAGCAAGAAATCTGCACCACTGCCGGCTTCAAGCGCAGGTCTTCTGAGGTTCTTTGAAGATGAGACTAAGGGCTACAAACTAAAACCAGAGGTAGTAGTAGCTATTCCAAGTGCGCTAATTGCAATTTCATGGATCTTGAAAATATTCTTCACACCATGACCGATAGTTCTGATAGTGTATCGCGGATACACAAACGTTATACGCTTACAACATTTACCCCTTCTTCAAAATATGCATCACTTGCAACCTCGATAATTATTGCATCTGTAATAGTTTCTTTATCTTCGATCTATTACTTCAAATCCACTGAGAGTCTTATCATAGATATACCTGCCACTATTGGGGTACTGATTGCGGCCCAGTTTGCTGACTTGAAAATACTCCGAACCGATTACTCTAAAGTTATACATATATCGGCATTTGGAAATCTTCTTTGGCTGGTTACAATAATTGGAGGTCTACTATCTGTCCAAGTCTTTTCAAAACAACATCTATCTGACATTTACATAGCAGAGGGAATGCTACTCTTTGCTAGTTTCCGAATAGGAATATACACCTCAGTAATTGGGACCAAAATTAAAACAGCACTTGCAACATGTCTTGTGCAACCACTCGCAATGTTCTTTGCATTTGTCCCTGCAGATCAATGGTTTCCTATGCTATCCAATCCAAGCGCAATTGGTTCTGGCCTTGTTTTCATCTTTCTTGGTACTGCTTGGACAATACTTACAGATAGGGCCAC
>JAWOLM010000160.1:0-5022 GCA_033853455.1 Nitrosotalea sp.
GACGAGCTACTGTCGGCCGCTCAAAAATTGAAAGCAGGCCAATGCTTATGATCAAAGCTCAGATTGCAGACGAAGTCGGCGGAATAATTGCGCAGAATGCAGAGACGATTCGATTTGTCAGACCAAACGGACATTTGGTTTCAGTGACACATCTCAAAAAAGGAGACACGGTACTTGCATATGCCAAGCCAGCTACTGGAAGACACTTTGGCATGGAAGTTGATGACGAGTACATTGTAGAAAAATAAAAAATCAATTTTTGTCAAGAAAATCGATCTTTTATGATCCAGTATAATACAGCGTAAATTATAATAAAGAATTTGTATTCTACGCATAAAATAGTAGATAAATCTAAATATGTTGGCTCGATCAAGATCGCAATGTCAAGGGGACGTCACGCCTACTCCCCGTTTGCGTGAAAAAACAGTTCCATGTCCCCTTGGCAAGTAATTATCAATATCATTAAAACAAGATGGATATAACATTAGCGTTTGAAAATTTTTGAAAAATTGATCATGTGACGATCATCGTCGTTTTCTTGATCAAGTTATCATTTTGAAATCAAAATTTGATAAAATATATTCAATCTATGATCAGCATTTGATCAGTATTTACAAATAGATTTCAAACAACCCAGATAACATTATAACCTCAACATAGTTGGTGTCAGAACTTTTGATCTAATTTTTGCTATCACAAAATAATCACATCAAGTTATTATAGCCACTTTTTCATCAAGAGTTACATGAGTATACGCTGCAATGTTTGCTTGCTTGAAATTGATGAAAAGGATGTAGAAGCCCACGTAAACTCGCAGCAACACAGGGATAACAAGGTAAAGATTTCAAAAAAAATTGAGCACGGGTCTGATTTGAGCGTCGTTAAAGTATGGCAGAACTCCAATAAACAGTAACTTGTTACTCTAAATCAAAGAAAAAGAAGAAATTATTTGAATTTCTTTTTTATTTGAATTAACTCAGCCATCTCTTCTCTGAGATGTCTTCTTAGGAGAACCTCGTGCAGTCTTTTGTGTCTCCAATAAAGGTTCATGGCAGATTGTCTTGTTCTGGCTCTCCTTAATGCAGAAGTGTATTTTCTGTGGCTTTTTTCTACCTCTCGAAAATACGACTTGCTGTTAGCTGTTACCATGGCATGTATGATTGTATTTTATAGATAACCTTTACTATCCTAATTTACCAGAATTTAGAATCCAAGTGAAACCGGAGTCTTCCAGTTAGGTACAAGCTGCATCTTGCGAAGCAATGGTGGCTCTGCTGTTCTCTTTTTTGCCACCTTGACATACTTTGCAGACCTGTCCACTCCAATGTACTTGCGCTTTAGAAACCTAGCCATCTTGGTGGTCTGTCCGCTTCCTACAAAGGGGTCCAAGACTAGGTCTCCTACATTACTGTATAGCTGCACTAGCCTATACGGAATCTCTTCAGGAAAGGCTGCAGGGTGGTACTTGCGGTAGCTTGGGGGTACAGGTGCAATATGCCATACCGAGTTTGCTACCTCCTTTTTCATCAGATCGCCTATTACAAGCCTGCTTTTCTTGTCCTTGACGTTGTGAAAAGGAGCCTTGCGCAGTATGATTATCTGTTCATGCATAATGTTTGGGTAGTAATAGGTAGGATATGGGTGCTGGACTGTTACACGAAACCTCTTCTTGCCCCCTGTCACCTTATTCCAAATTATTTCCTCATAGAACTTCCAGCCAATCTCTTCTTTTGTCAGCTCAACTGATAGTATGGCAGGTAGCGGGAGCTTGTTTTTCTCCTCGATTATCTCATTTCCTATCACAATACAGCAAAACCCGCCAGGTTTTGTCACCTCATATACTTGGGAGAATACCTGTCTCATCTCCGCTATCCAGTCCTCAACTGGCGCTCCAACAGTTCCCCTATACCACTTTTCACTTGACTGGTGTTCGTCATAGTTTATGGCGTTGTGATATGGTGGAGAGGTAACGGTAAGGTGCACAGAATTTTTCGCTATCTTGGAAAGATCTCTCGAGTCGCCGACAACTATGGAATTTGGTTTCCACATTCCTTTCCTAAAGTGGTTTGGTATTTATTATTTGTAAAAATCAGAGGGAGGAAATCTACAAAACAAAGAAAATCAGACAAAACATGTTTTGTAGAAAAAACATGTTTTAGACTGTCTTATTGGTTTCTCTTTACTTCAATTTCTATAGTGGATACGTTTCTTGTGCGACCATCCTGCGATTGGAGCTGCTCTGAGCTTATCTTTATCTCCCCTACAGTATAGCCGGAACCTTCTGTCCTTCTAGCAACTATTTGTGCCACGTCCACAGCTCGTCCAATGCTAAGTCCTCTTGCCTTTATTGTAATTCTTGGCTGATTGGCAAGCTGTATGAGCGCCGATGTCACATATGCCATCAAAGGCTTTTTTCCGATAAACACTACGTCTTTTGCTTCTGGTCTATTTTCCGTGCTCATGCCCTTTCAAGACTTAATCGTTTCATAAAAGTTTGCTTAATTCCAATAAAGGCCATAGATTCAGGGTACACAATTTTAGATCGTGGAACAGAATAATTGTATGCTAATGTAAATATACTAGGAGATAGAAGGCAAAATAGATGCTAAATCAAAAACTACGATTTGGATTGGCCGCAGTAGCAGTGTCAGCCTTGATGATTTATGCAGTTGCAGTACCTTCTGCAAGCGCATTGACACCAAGAGACTTTGTGTATTTACAAGACAACCACAAGACGGATAGATTCCCAGGCGGACAGCATGTTTGTGGCGACCATCTGTGCACACCACAAGAATGGTCTAACATGAAGCATGCACTAAATGTCGCACAGCGTATGCCAGGTGAATGTGCCGAATTGAAGCAATGGATTGCTTGTACACCAGGATACCAAACAACCAAATCAGGTTAAACCAAGCAAGACAGCATTAAAAATTGGCCAGCAAAACTTGCGTATCAATTGGCGTATTTAGCGTAGCAAAGCTCGTCTCAGAGATGAAAAGAGCACTTCGCAAATCAGATTATGCCGAGATCAGACTCGATTTTTTAAATCCATCCCAAATTCCATACTGTCTAAATTTAATCAAGCCTTATCTGAGAAGGTGCATCTGCACACTCAGACCAAAATCAGAGGGAGGAAAATTTTCTGGCACTGAAAAGGAAAGAATTGCAATACTAAAACTGATTGCAGAATATGATCCGCATCTTCTTGATGTAGAGTACAACACGCTAAGAAAAAACAAGGGATTGTATCAATACCTCAAAAGATCAGGAATAAACATTCTAGTTTCATGGCATGACTTTGCAAGGACGCCAACTGACAAGTCATTAAGATCAATGGCAAAAAAGATGTCAAAGTTTTCAAGAAACATCAAGATCGTAACCACAGCAAAAACAATTGGCGACACGTTGCGGGTACTTAACTTGTACAAAGGAAATCTACCCAAAACAAACTTGATTGCGTTTGCCATGGGAGATTATGGTAGAATGTCACGCATACTCTGCACAAGGCTTGGCAGCCCATTCACATATGTATCACTTGGCAAACCAGTTGCTCCAGGACAGTTCAGCCTAGACGAAATGAGATCAATATTCAAACTAGAAAAATAATTTTGTTACTGTAATAATCAGTTATTCGGATTTTCAAAATGTCTTCTGACAAAGGACGATTCTGCCTTTCTTATTCTAACAGAGTCTGCAACCTCGTGAGCCATATCTAGAAGCTCATTTTTTGTCATAGACGGTCTTACAATGTCTTCTCTTGAAGAATCAAGTTCAAACTCTACATCAGAAAGTATGTTTATACTCTCGTCTAGTACCTTCCTGCATTCTTCTACAATGTCCTTCAAGTCGTCACGATTCAACAAAATTTCTCCTTGTTTTGGATTAATTAACCTGATCCTTTCCGTCTCACAGAAAGATCAATCGTTCCTAGCATTCTTATAAAAGAAATGACAATTAAGACATATGGAAAAAGGCCAGTTTTTCAGCAATCCTCCAAGAAATGCAACACTGCTTGCTATTGTAGTTACAGTGATTCTTGGAATTTTTCGCCTGATTCCGTTGTTGATACTGGTATGGATTGTAACTATATCATACATCATAGTGTACCAATACAGGTCATCGAAAAACACTGGTACAAAGTTTGTCTGCCTTGAATGTGCCACCTTACACCAGCAGAACTCCTGCCCCAAGTGTGGTTCCAAGTTAAAAAAATTATATTCCAAGACAAACGAATTCGGCGTTTAACCACTTACTAGACTATCTACCCTTAAATCATGATACAGAGGAACTAGTTTTCAATGACAAAGACTTATGCAGTTATTGGTGACCCCATTGATCATTCTCTTTCGCCTGCGCTTTACAATGCATCTTTTGCTTTTCTTGGACTAGATTGCACTTACATTGCATACCGCATCCCAAAGGGAGAGCTTGAAGCAAGCATTGCAGATCTAAAAAAGATAGGAATTGCAGGATTTAATGTCACAATACCGCACAAAGTTGACATGATGAAATTACTTGACGAGGTCGACGAGCAGTGCAGATTAGTTGGAGCTACAAACACGGTGGTAAACACGGATGGTCGATTAAAGGGATACAATACTGATGTTGATGGATTTCTAGACCCAATTAAGAAAAGAAATATCGACTGCAAGGGCCTTGACGCATTGGTAATTGGTGCAGGTGGCGCTGCAAGAGCAATCATCGCAGGATTTGCAAAAGAAAAGATACGCAAGGTGACCATTGCCAACAGGTCTCAGGAAAGGGCAGAAGAACTAGTTAGATTTGCAAAACAGCTCGGAATTGAATCAGAATATGCGGACTTGGCAAGAGCGGGGGATATTGCATCAAATTTCAAGTTCATTGTTAATGCCACATCAGTAGGACTCAAGGGAATTGGGATACCAATCTCGACTAGAAACATAACAAAGGATTCCATAGTTTACGATATTGTATACATGCCTGTTGAGACACCGCTAATTCAAGAAGCAAAAGAGAAGGGGGCGACCATCATATATGGCTGGG
>JAWOLM010000161.1:0-13889 GCA_033853455.1 Nitrosotalea sp.
CCTAAAAGAATGTCGGAAGTAGCATCAACACCTTTAGATTTACAAACAGCTACCTCAGCTAGGACATCTTTTCTGACCTGAGTTCTTACAGAGGTCATAAATTTCACAACTGATTCTTCAAGTCTCCTATTTTCCCTCAATAGCCCAAGCAACATTCCAGGTGGAATGTATTCAGGATCAACTACCGATATGACATGAATCTTTGAGCCGAATTTTTTGGCTATTGTTATTGCATCAAAGAGTGCCCTTCTTGCAAATTTTGATCCGTCTGTCGGGACCAATATCTTTTCAAATTTTGTGTACTTTTCCATTGATGTATCATAATTTGGTTAATACTTAAGATTAATTCTTAATTCCAATGTTGATATTCATAGTGGACAGTTATTATCAAAACCGATAATCTACGACATGCAGTTAAATAATTCTCAGCAATACAAATCATGGATAAAAACAAAAAACCAGATAGACCTGAACACCAAATAGTGCCATTCTGGCGTCAGGGCTTGACGGACATTGACCGCATATTTGACAACATGCGAAGAGATCTTGAGAGATCTATTGCAGTACCTTTCCTTGCAAATCCACCAATAGGCATTGCTTCACCCACCTGTGACATAATAGATGAAGGAGACAAATATGTTGCAAATGCGGACATGCCAGGAATCTCAAAAGAGGATGTAAAGCTGGACATTTCTGATAGCACGATAGAAATCTCTGCAGAACATAAAGAGCATGAGGAAGAGAAGAAAAAGAACTATGTAAGAAAGGAACGAAGATACTTGTCTTATCATAGAATATTGACTCTGCCAGAGAAGGTCGATTCTACCAAGGCAAAGGCAAAGTTGAACAATGGAATTTTAACTATAGAGCTGCCAAAACAGAATCCAACTCCAAAGCCAAAAACTACTCAGGTTCCGATTCAATAGATTTCCATTTTTTATTTTATCCTGTTACTTTATACAATATCCTGTAATTATAGATAAAAGTCAAGCATTGAAACTAGGTGCAAAGGCAACACTATCATTTTACATATTATCATCCTTGAGAAATACCTCTAAAATTAAATTCAGTTATTTCTATAACTTACCAATGGCATTAGAGCTGCTCAATGAACCAGTATACAAATTCACGAATCCTAAAATGACAACTATTGAGAGCAATCTTACCATACAGGATGCTGCACAGGCCATGTCAGAGTCCAAAGTCGATAGCATTTTAGTATTTGAAAATAACAAAATAATCGGGATTGTTACTGAGAAAGATATTCTGTACGATGTAGTAGCAAAAGGATTGGATCCAACAAGAACTATACTAAAGCAAATTACAAAGAGCCCCCTCATAACAATACCAAAGAATTCTCCTGTTAGAGAGGCATTGGATTTAATGAAAAAACATGATATTCGCAGACTGGTGGTAATGGACAAGCGTCCAATCGGACTTATTACTCAAAAAATGGTATGCGGTAATTTGGAAAGTAGCAACATCCTGCTGCCGGAATTGGAGATACACGACAAAACCTTCTGTCCATACTGTACAATGCAGTTCAAAGACACAAAATCTGTATGTGATCATATAGACAAAATCCACATAAAAAGCGCATAGTTCCTAAAGTAATTTTATAAGATGGTATTTTGACATTAAAAGCAGATAGATGTCAGTCAAGAGAAAACCACATCCTCCAAAGCGTGAAGATACTAGAAGTATAAGCTATAGGCTGCCTGCTCACATAGTAACAGAATTAGAGACAGAGGCAATGCAGAAAAAGATCTCGCAAAATGTACTTGTAAAACAAATTTTAGAGAAATATGTCAACTGGGACAGATTTGCTGACAATATAGGAATGGTACCAGTTCCAAAAGATGTTTTAAAAACATTAGGCGAGGAAATGGATGGAGATTCGATTAACAAGATAATAGATGTCATGATACCACTTGTAAAAGATTGGGTCATGTTTATGAAAGGCAATTATGATCTGAAACGAGCTATTGAAGCATTTGAGGATTATATGCGGGCATCCGGCATGACATCAGACCATAGGATAGAAGGCGAGGTTCATCATTTCATAGTACAGCACAATTTGGGAATAAAATGGTCTCTTTTTACAGAGATGCTCTTAAAGCAGATCTTTTATCAATTTCTGCCAAATCTTGCAGTTAAGTCTCGCACCACTCCAAATACTGCTATAATTAGTAGTGCGCTGGGATCTGATTTTAGCGAACACGAGTATTAGATTAATTAAAAATAAAAGATTACTAGCTGTGATCTAGTACGACGCACAGGTAGCAAATCCGTCGATGTGCTCTATTTCTGGGTCTTTTGCCAATTCAATTAGATCGTTCAATGATGACAAGCCGACAGCTCTAATTCCATGACTTCCCTCTCTAGCAACAAGGAACTTCGATTCCAATTCGTATTTTTTCTTGGCCATATTTGTTCCACTTTTGTAGTGTATGTCTAGTTCAACCTTGGGTTCTACGTCAGTAAAGTTTCGTTCATAGTACATCACGTCTGTTGCCAATTTGAGATTTATTTTCCCTAGCTTGCTTACAAGTTGGTCTAGAAAGTTGTCGTATTGCGTTTCTACGCTTTGAGACATGAATGGAAAATGCCTAAAATATTATTTAAAACGAAAATAACTTTATCATCACTGGCAATAAATTGGGTTTTCATGCCTGAATTGTATGCATTGCCGTGCAATGCGGTCCTACTGGCTATATCAAAGACAGCCTAAACAATTCCTATGCAAGTCTTACTACAAGGAAAAGAGGTTCAAGAACAAACAACAAAGGAAGCAATACTTGAGATCTTGGCAGACAAGTACTCACGTACCATACTAGAATCTACAATCGATATGCCAAAGTCAGCTATCGATCTAAGCAAGGAATGCGGTATACCCATCAGCACAGCCTACCGCAGAGTACAGATGTTACACAAACACAAATTGGTTGGAATTTCAGGTTCCATCAGTCAAGATGGTAAAAAGTACTTCTTGTACAAATCAAAGATCCGATCAATTATGACCTGCTTCAACAATGGTTTGCTCGAGGTGGAAATTGTTCCTAATTCTACCACAAATTAGAATTTGGAACTTCCAAAAATTTGTGATAATCATGAGTGAAAATAGTATCTGTATTTTAAATGCAATAAAAAGAAACAGTGATTATAATGAGAGCTGATACTAAATTGCAACAATTCACCTCCCCTGTCATAACACTAGGATTAGAGGGTTCGATTAATGATGCATTATTTTTAATGCAAAAAAATGACATTAAAAGAATTGTCATAGTAGAAGACAGTTTTCCACGTGGAATAGTAACAGAACGAGATATAGGAAAATTCTTAGAAAATGACAAGACAACAAAACCCCTTGATAAAATACCCATTCAAAATGTAATGTCTCGAAATCTTGTCACAATATCCTCAGAAGACGAAGATATTCCTACACAATCAGCTATAAGAATGGATACTTTTCAAATAAGCTCAGTTATCGTAGTTGACAATGATGGTAAACTAGTTGGAATAATAACAAAATCTGACTTGACTAGGAATTTTGCGAAATTGTATAGTAGACTTTACAGAGTCGAAGACTATATGTCAAAACGAATAATCACCTGTCGTAGATCAGATTCACTATATTTTGCGTTAGATATGTTAAACAAAAACAAGATCTCAAGATTAGTAGTTACTGATAGCGATGGAAAAGCCATAGGCGTGATTTCATATGATACCTTTCTAAGAAATAGCGGATTTTTTAAGTCTAACAAGAGTACCCGAGACTATCTCCTACCAAGTACTAATGCAAAGGAGATGAGAGTAAGTGATCTTATAGGAAAGGAATTGCTCACAGTTGAGATGGAAGACGATCTTGCTATAGCTGCTAAATTGATGACAGAATACAGGATAAGTGGTATTCCTGTTCTGGACAGCAAGGGATCTCTTGAAGGAGTCATCAGTTCTAGCGATGTTGTACGAGCATACTCAGAGGTAGAAACACACTTTCGTCTGATCAAAAAAGATCCACATTTTGCATAATTCACTAAAAATTTAAAGGAATCAGAGTTAGACCTGATATATGATTAAACACATAATGGTTCCCTATGACCAATCAGAACCCGCAAATAGAGCAGTTGATGTTGCAATAGACCTTGCAAAAAAATACAATTCCGAAATCAGCATTATTGCATGCGTAGTACCACAAATTCCAATGGATCCTACCTTTGCAACATCCTATGCAGAAACTCTGCTATTGATCAAGAAAAATGCAGCCGATGCTGTCTCAGTTCTTGAATTTAGGATAAAGGATTTGAAGTTACCTGTCAAAACAGCAGTGTTGGAGGGGGTTTCTATTACTGATGAGCTATTGTCTTATGCAGAATCGCATAATGTCGACCTTATCGTGATGGGCTCGCGTGGCCTAGGCGGCTTCAAAAAATTGTTGCTTGGCAGTGTTGCAAGTGGCGTATCCCAGCATTCAAAATGTCCTGTTCTAATAGTGAAATAGAATAGCTCAAGATCATTGAAATTCAGATCTCTTTTCAAGATTCTGGGTCCTGGACTTGTAACAGGAGCATCAGACGATGATCCGTCTGGAATAGCAACATACTCTCAATCTGGTGCACAATTTGGTTTCGGGGTTCTCTGGCTAGCATTGTTCCAATTACCCATGATGATAGCAATTCAAGAGATGTGTGCCCGCATTGGACTTGTAACTGGAAATGGAGTTGCTGCAATAATAAGGAAGAGATATTCAAAGAAGACCGTTTATCCTCTTATCAGCCTTTTTCTTATCGCAAATACAATAAACATCGGTGCAGACATTGGCGCAATGTCAGCATCAGTTAAACTTGTTCTACCTCAATCGCCTGTAGGAATCGTAACTATTCTCTTTATCACATTAATTATCGCTACTGAAATTTTTGTACCATATAAAAAATACGTAACTATACTCAAATATCTCACTCTAAGTCTACTCGCTTATGTAATTACAGCTTTTATTGTTGGAGGGAATTGGATTGAGATACTCATAGCAAGTGTTGTCCCGCATATCGAATTTACTCCTGCCTTTGCGATGTTATTTGTAGCACTCTTTGGCACTACCATATCTCCCTATCTGTTTTTCTGGCAATCGTCTGAAGAAGCCGAAGAGGATGTTGCAAAAAATAAGATAAAAGAGATTGGTGAAGGGAGGCCAAAAATTCTGAAAAAAGAGATCACAGTTATGAGAAAAGATGTCATGGTGGGCATGGTATTTTCGCAAGCAATCATGTGGTTTATCATAATGACCACTGCAGGAACTCTTCATGTGCATGGTTTGACAGACATTGTGACTGCAGATCAAGCAGCCAAAGCATTAGAGCCCTTAGTGAGGACATTTCCTCATTCGGGGGAGTTGACAAAGATCATCTTTGCTCTTGGAATAATTGGAACGGGGTTGATAGCAATACCAGTTCTCGCTGGTTCATCTGGTTATGCATTATCAGAAGAGTTCGGGTGGAAGGAAGGTCTTAGTAAAAAATTCAAACACGCAAAAAAATTTTACTTGACAATAGCCATATCAACCATAATTGGACTCTGGATTAATTTTACTGATGTTGATCCAATTAAAGCTCTGATATACGCAGCCGTTATCAACGGAATTATTGATGTACCTCTCCTTATAGCCATTATGAAGATTTGTAATGACAGAAATATCCTTGGAGAAAAAACTAATGGAAAAGTGTCAAATATTGTTGGGTGGATCACGACTACAGTTATGGGAGCATCTGTCATAATCATGTTTTTGACTTGGATAAGATGAATTATATTTTTACGGTCATATGATAATTTGTAACTAGTCATAACCTAACAAGTTATAGAATGGTTCAACCTTACATCATAACACGAAGGAGATCATTCCAAAAGGCAACATTGCCATATTGGTTATTGCCACCTCTATTGCAAGCGCAAGCAACGTTGCACTTTCTTTTCTACCAATCTATTTTACATCACTAGGTGGAACAGTTCTACAATATGGAATAATCACAACATTTGCAACACTTGTTGGAATACCCTCAACTATTGCAGGAGGAGCTATTACAGGACGTCACAGCATAAAGAAAATCGCAGTTCTAACATCTTGGATAGGACCTGCTATACTTCTTGGCTATTATTTCTCAAACAGTTGGACTATCCTATCAATACCCTTACTAATTGGGGCAGGAGGGTTAATTGGTTCTGCGGCATGGCGACAGCTTGTAGCTGATAACACGATACAAAGAAGCAGAACTGCACAGCTTTCGTTTTACCAAACGCTTACTGCCATTCCTTCAATGTTTGCACCGCTATTAGGAGGATATTTGGTTCATACTATGGGTATAGTTGATGGCTTCAGGGCAGGTGCTTTGATAGCGCTTGCAATTTCACCAATTTCTACTATCCTACTTGTTAAATTCTTGCGTGAAAGAGATATGAAACAACCAAATGTTGAGAAAGTGACTCCATCTAATACCAAAAAGTCACAGACTTTCGAGTCTCTGTTCTGTTATTCAAAGGATTTTTGGTGCAATCTTACTAAATTGCCAAAAGCATTGATTCCCTTGCTATTAGCCTATGTACTAGTAATAGTGGCAAACTCGACAACTAGTCCGTATTTGATTTTTTATGGTACCACCATTGCAAAACTAGATAGCTTCCAATGGGGATTGATACTAAGCTTACAGCTTGTCTTTGCAAATACAGTTAGAACACCGCTTGGAATTGTTTCAGACAAGTTTGACAAGAAAAAAGTATTGTTCATATCAGTTATTGCCACTGCTCCACTCTCCACATTTCTTGTCCTTGAGAATTCGTTTTGGGGAATACTTGCAATATTGCTTACCATGATTACAACTGGAATAAGTTATGGTCCCACTCATGAAGCTCTTCAAATTGAGTTGACTCCCAGAGAGAGAAGACCTGCATTGTTTGCAATATTCGACGTGCTGAAAAGTCTTGCAATGTCTGCAGGAACAATCATTGGTGCAGCACTTTTCACTATAGGTTATGCCTTGCCATTTTACAGCTATACCATCATAGAGATTTGCGCCGGTGCAATCATAGCAAGCGCTTTCTTAATTCCAAGAAGAAAGAGAACTGTTTCCATGCAGTCACAGTAAGCCGGTTAGTCTAGGCGTGATACAATGATGGTATTGTTTGGTAGAAATCTTGTAGATTAGAAAAAGAAGTAACATCGACCTCTCTCAATTGTCCCAAACTTTGTCTTCTTGATAGAATATCATTCAAATGTTCCGTATATCTTTCTGTAACGTCTTCTATCCTATCTTGTGAGAATGCAATAACATACACATATTGTTTCTTCCAGTTTCTTTCATAATAATGAGGATTGTTAAACGAATGCGGATATTGAAATGTAGAATCTGCGTGGAACCATTTACCATCAACAAGTATTTCATTCCAGCAATGATCAAGAAAGTCATATGCAATCCTTGATTTAATAGAAAGCGAATTTAGAACGGCACCAAAAAGAATGGACCATTCTCCGCATCTTCCATATCTTGTTTCAGCAATTTTAAGCACGTCACTGTACCTTGGAATTACTTTTTCTGCTCCACATCTACTGCAGGTATGAATTTCGGTCTTGCGAACTTGCCAAGAATCTTCTTTCTGTACTCTTACCTGCATAAAATCAGAATCATCTCCTTTGCATTTGTCACATGCAATTTGGTTTGGAATCCAAGTCATGAAACCATTGAACCACTTTAAGAGTGATGGAATTTTTTCGCCATCCAGTACTTCGTTAGGTATCAACTGACGAACTGTCTTCAAAACTTCAAAGTCATTATACTGGCTTGTAATGGTCTTGTAAAAGAGAAAAGAGGATTGTATTGTGTCAAAGTCAAGAGTGGAACATCTTGATTGCATTATTACTTATAGTTAGAACAGAAAGATATTCTTTTGTCTGATTAGACTGTAAACATGTCTTTGTTTGACTTGTGTAGTATAGTGACTTGCTGATGCATGAGTTCCTTTGTTGGAATTACTACACTTTCGTTTTTCTCGTTTGTCACTATAATGTGCAAGAGTTCAACAGCAGTAATTGTACCTGAGATATCACCAATCTTGATCTTTTGTCCAATTTTGAAGACTGTTTTTTGCGTTGATGCTCCAGCGATTGCAGCAGGCAATACATCTTTTAGAGTAAAACCGAGCCCGACTGCGATGGCTGCACCTATTGCAATTGCAATACTCCATGAAAATGCAGATACTAGTGTTGGAATTACAGACTGGCCTATTCCAATTTGAGTCAATCCTACGGCAAAGACAATGCTGTAAATCACAGTTTTTACTCCTACTCCAACATATCTTGTTCCACCGTAATGTCTCACCATTAGTTCATGGTTTACCCATTTGATTACGTAGTTTGCAATAATTGAGCCTATTAGCACAATCAGAACAAAAGCAAGAAGGTTTGGAATCCAAAGCCAGAGAGATGTCATTGCAGTTGTCAACTGTTGCAGTTGTAATGCATTGATTGCTGCTACTACAAAGAAAAGATAAACAAACCACTTGATAGTTGAAGCAATAAGACGAACAGAATCAAACTTGCCGACTGTTTCCTCGACTAGGTGGACGTCTGAGATGTTTTCCACATTTGCTTTTTGCATTATTTTTCGCGCGGTCTTTTCTACTACCCTACCTACTATCTTGCCTGCTACAAGTCCTATGGCCAAAAGCACGCCGGCTGCAATTATTTTTGGGGCTGCGCCTGCTACCGAGCTTGCAAATGCAGTTATTGCTGCAGTCTCTGGTTCGTAAAACCTATCAGTAGAAGCATCCGTTTGGGCATAGGCAAGGTTTGCACTTAAAGCAATTATAGAAAATATCATCAGACCATAAAGCGGAAAAACCAAACTAGCTTTTTTCATTTTATTTGAGTGCAATGCTTCCATGTTTCATCAAGTGGATATTTCTTCATAGTCGAATAGACTCTTCTCACAGCCAACTAAAATCTATTCAACCTTTGATTTTGGGCATGATTTTTTTTAGATTTGTCAATGCTTGAAAAGATTAAATCTTCTCATATGCCTGTACAAGAAAAAATATTTTACATTAGAAAGATCAAATTGGAAATAATTCAATCTATTTTCATCATAAACTATGACTGTAAAGATTCAGAAATTTTAATTCATTTTATGACATTTCTGCTGGCTTTGTCATCTTTTTTGATTTTTTGTTGCGTTTAGAAGCAAAGTTAATGTTAAATTGGTTCAAATTCCCAAACTTGTGATGGATGAGTTTGAGGAATTTGCGTTTGCTCTTTTAGACCAAATTTCAGTCGAATTAACTGAAGAGAATACGATAAGAGAATCACAATCTAAGGCCAAAGAAGCATTTGGCTCAAAGATAGTTTTTGAGGATATCAAAACAATATCTGAGAGATTTTTCTCTGAAAGTGCTCGAAAAGTATTAGATTTCACTGGAATGGTAGTTTCAGATAACAAGATAGAATTTCCTGACTTGGTGGAGTTCAAGCGTTTAAAAGGCCGTAAAGTATTTCCGGCAAAAAATTCGGTATCATTTGTAGATGACCTTTTTACTGCGTTGGCTCAAGAAAATGCAGAAAAGATAGCTCATCTTGCAAAAAGCAATATCCGGCAATTTCTCGTATATTCGACATATGCCAAAGGCTACATCTCCCAGATATCTACCACTTATGGAGATTTTTATGAATCGACCATATACCTAAACAAGTTTGTGCTTGCAAGCTATCCAGAAATAATTTTGCGCAAACATGGTCCTCCTTACGAATCAAATTTCAATCAAGTCAACTCCGGTTACCATGGCGCCTTGAAGATGACAATACTGGAGGAACAGATACATTCCATTCAAAAAAACCTTTATGAAATAAACAAAAATGCAGTAATCCAAGTAAATGAGATTAATGAAGAGCTTGCAAACATAATCTTGTCATTAGACAATTCCAAAGTCAAAGGCCTTTACGAATACCTTCAGCTTCAATTAGTACCAGAGGAATATCCAATAGCACAGAGAGCGAATCTCTTCTTCACTCTAAATCCTGACAATTTCATAGTTAGAGTACTTGGACCAGATGTGATGACTTTTAACAAGGTCTCCGTAGATCCAAAGATTCTAGAGTTTATACCACAATTGCTTGACATCTATCAAAGATGGCTCAAACCAATACAGACTCACCATGCAGCATTTACAACAATGGAAGGAATGGCAGAGTTTGTAGTAAGAAATATTCTAAAAGACGATCAAGATTTTCACAATTATCTAGTCACATTTGCAAACACAGACATATCTTCATACCAAATAAGAAAGAGTATTGGAATGGATTTCACAGAGTTTGTAGCTGGTAAGATTGGCAAGAATGCTTACAAAATGCTGATTGAAAATCCTCCGACAACAAGAGAGCTCAAAAACCCAGAAAGTTATCTTGCAAGAATATGAGTGAATTTGATCCATTCGTAGAAGAATGGATTTCTTATGCAAAGAATCCAAGATATTCACTTGTGGAAAAATGCCTAAAGCTTGCCAAGACTCTTGAATTTCCAAACCTCGATATGACTCACTATATAAGAAAACTAAATTCGATGGGAGAAGAGTTACGAAACTCTATTTCCGATGTGAAAAATCCGACATATTTGGTATCAATGTTGAATGAGTACATGTTTGACAAACTTGGATTTGAGGGAGACCGAGATGATTACTATAATCCTAGGAACAATTTCCTAAATGTAGTCATTGATAAAAAAAGTGGAATACCAATTACTCTATCAATAATTTACATTCAGCTTGGTAGCTACATAGGACTAGATCTGAGGCCTGTTGGCTTTCCAGGTCATTTTTTAGTGAAATACTCAGAAGAGATGATACTTGATCCGTTCAATGGAGGTGGACTCCTTGATGTTGACGATCTGCAAGAAATTCTTAACAACATCTATGGTGATGGCATACAATTCAATCCAGAACATCTAGACGAGATAGAGCCCGAAAAAATTCTTGTTCGCATTGCAAGGAATCTCAAAAATTCTTACATGCAGTCTTTTAATTATAAGATGGCTATGCACTGCATAAATATGGTTCTTGGGTTGATTCCAGAAGAACCAGAAGAGATAAGAGACAAAGGCATTGTGCAGTCAAGACTGCTTCAAAATAATCTCGCAGTACGATCACTTGAACGATATTTAGAATTGGCACCTGAGGCAAATGATGTGGATTATGTATTAGAATTGATAAGAAGTATCAAGGAAAAATCTAGTCAATAATTGATTTAACGTCAGTTCCTCTCTTTATCAGTTTGTGTTCGTATCTTACTATTTTATTTCTCATAGTACCTTTCATGACGTCCACCTCGTGTCGTAGCATAGCAACCTCATCCTCCAGTCTAGCTACTCTTTCATAAATAGACTCTTCTGCACCCTCTGCCATTACCCAGTTTGCGCTAGATCTGATCTTAAAAATTTATGGTTTATTTTGTTGAGGGTTTTGTCAGTATTTTTGCTACAGGTCAAATTCGCCGTTGCATGCTTGGCACTTGCCTTTTTCGCTGCCTATCATGCCTATAATCAGAATCTTACCTATTGTACCGCATTTCGGACATAACCCAGTTGTAATGTTCTTTGGACCGCTTGTTCTTGGTTTTACTGTTTTTCTCCTTACCATTATTAGAAAAGAATCTCAAATTCGGTTTATTAAGTCTAAGTTTAGATCGCAGAAAGCGCGGGGAGTGGGATTTGAACCCACGGGTCCTTACGGACATGGGATTAGCAATCCCACGCCCTACCAGGCTAGGCGACCCCCGCACTGATGTTTGCTGAAAATTGAACTGTTAATTAATCTTGGTCAAAGTGAATTTGTCTATTCTTCACCAAAGCGCTTGTAATTTTCTACAAGATCCTTTAGTGGTATTCGTTTACCGCCGACTATTTTTAGGTCTACCTTGACCTTGCCTTTTTCTATATTGATTATGTTATAGGTATTCTCAAAGAGTCCTCTCATTCTCTCCGAAGATGCAGTACCGGCATTTGCAATTGTCAGATGCCCAAAATGCCAAAACCATGGCCTATGCTTGTGACCGCAAATTACCAAATCTATCTTGCTTGCAAGTGCAGTACGCAATACATCTCCAGAATCAATCACCGTAACCCTGTCAGTTCCCGTATCTGGTACACCAATTAGGTGATGATGCATTGCAAGTATCTTTGTCCTATTCTCGTATTTTTTCATGGTACGCTCAAGCCACAAGTTCTGCCTGTACCCTACCTCACCTTCGTCTCTATCTGGTCTTGCCGTACCTATAGTTACAAGTACCGTATTATCATCAAGTTCGTTTACCGAATCGATTGGAAAGAATTTTTTGAATAAAAGATATCCAGTGTTTCTGTAATCATGATTTCCGCTAATTGAGATTATTTTATCTGTTTCAAACTCTCCAAACTTTTTTTTGCATTTTTCATACTCCTTGAGTAGTCCTTCATTAGTTAGATCACCTGTGACTACAATAGCAGTTGGTCTTAGTTCATTTACTTCAGATACCACTTGATCAAATACTTCTTCTTGAAACTGTGAACCTACGTGGATATCCGAGATTTGGACTATTCTCATAGAATGATAACAAATCTTGATTTGTTTAAGGGTTGGGGTTTTCTAAAGATCAATTACCAGAAAAATTCTAGTTAGGATTAAATATACTAGATCTGAAAGCTCGCCTGTTTTGGGAAAAAAGGCAGCTGTGATAAAAGGCGATGGCATTGGACCCGAGATTGTAGATGCAATGCTGCACGTGTTAAAATCATGCAACACACAGACTGAATTGATCTTGTGTGATGCAGGCTCGGAGCAGTGGGAAAAACACGGTGGAGAAACTTACATTCCTGATGCTACAATGAAAATATTGGAAGACTCTGATGCATGCTTCAAAGGACCAACAACCACCATTCCAAAACCAAATGCGCCAAGGAGTGTAGCAGTGACACTTCGACAAAAATTCGAACTTTATTCTAACATAAGGCCCATCAAAACCTACAAAAGAATAACTCCTGACAGGTCACTTGACTTTGTCTGCTTCAGAGAGGCCACCGAAGGTCTCTATACAGGAATTGAATTCAAAATTTCAGATGACGCTGCCATTGCAATAAGAAAAATTACAAGGCAGGGCTCGAGCCGATTCATCAATTCTGCCTTTTCATGGGCAAAAAAATACAAGATGAGCAAAGTAGTCGCAATTACAAAGAGAAACATTCTCAAGGTAACAGATGGAATTTTCTGGGAGGAAATCGAAAAGGCGTCCAAGGCAAATCCCGGCATAGCAATAGAAGAGTTGTATATCGATAACATGACTCAACAGCTTGTAATCAAACCTGAACAGTTCAACGGGTCTGTACTTGTGAGCACCAACTTGTTTATGGATATAATATCAGAGTTAGCTTCTGGTATAATTGGTTCTATAGGACTTGTGTATTCTGCAAACATGGGAGACTCGTTTGCGATGTTTGAAGCTGCTCACGGCAGTGCACCTTCCTTTAAAGGCCAAAACAAGGTAAACCCAACGGCTGCAATATTATCTGGAGCGTGGATGGCAGAGTACCTAGGTGAGTCACATATCAAGGATGCAATCTTTTCAGCTACAGAACAAGTGATCAACGAAGGAAAAAATGTAACATTTGACATTGGTGGAAGTGCTACAACTACAAAAATGGCAGAAGCAATTGCAGAGATTGCAAAACAAAAGCTAAAAAGATAAAATTTTAAAATGTAGCCTAGATCTGGCAGAGATAACTAGAATAGATGATATTGCAATTAAAAGAACTAGAATATCCATGGGTCCAAACTCAGGAACAGCTACACTTCCTTTGCCTATTGTAAAGTTCTGTGACGAAATAGAA
>JAWOLM010000162.1:0-2631 GCA_033853455.1 Nitrosotalea sp.
GCTTCTTAAGCATTCTTAAAATTTCGAGTTTTTCTAAAATGGCAGAATCGTCATTTCCAGTTTTGGAAACGAATTAACAATAACCAGAAATGTTGCCAGTTTTCAAAATTATTTTGCTTGTGAAAAATAAAAAATTAGATAGCAGAAAGTCTTTTGTCTCAAATCTGCAACCTTTCCCTTGAACATGATCCGTCAGGAGCAAACATTGCACTTGCAGCAGTCCCTGAGAAAAAGTATGGCAGTTATTCGCGTATATTAATAACAGACCTTCAAACTAGATGATGGAATCAAGAAAATAGGCACCTATTTTGATTCTACAGGCAGAGGAAACACTACTAGACTAAACCTTTAATGTATAATTTGTAAGTAAAAGGCATATTACACTATTCACTATCCTAGAATTATCTCTAATCATGAAAGTTCTGATAATCCCAATAGTAATCTTGCTTTTAATCCCTCTTGCACCTATTCAGACTTTGGCACAAGAGGTAAATTCACCAAATGGATTCGGAATTGTCATATATCAAATGGGAGGACAGTATTTCGCAAAAGATTCCCAAAATAACATCATAATAAGCAATGACGCTCCAGATATCGTAATTAAGAGTGCGCTTCAAAAAGGCGGAGACATATACATTTCTGGAGGAACGTATTATCTCTCAAAAGGTTTTTCAGGATTTGATCTTCAATATGGCACTCATTTGAAATTAGCACCTAATGCTTCCCTTGTTATTCCGTCAAGCTATAATGGATATGTTTTCAGGTTCGGCAACTATGTTGGACATTGCGTGCTGGATGGAGGTCACATATACGAAGCAACTCCCGTTAAGAGGCAATGGACTGGCATTATGATGCAAGGTGGTCCGGGAGGAGTATACTTCAATTACATTGAAAATACGGTCATAACCGACCCTGGTATTGCAATTGATTTTAATGCAACTACCGGACAGTGGGCAAATGCCAACACTTTTGTTAACATCAAAGTCTGGAATTTCGTAAAAGGAATAGAGTTTGATTTCAAGGGCACTCACACTGACGGCAAAGACGGTTTTGATGGAAATACTTTCAGAGATTCACAGTTTCAAGGAGGTCCGATGACCACATACGGAGTCAAGGATGTAAAGAATCAATTCAATGCATTTTATAATGTTCAGTTTTGGGATTTGCCATCTAGTTCAATTAGTGCAACAATTGATTCGTTGGCAGAAAATACAGTAATTGTCGGAGGACAAATGACTTACCAAAATTTTGTTGATAAAGGTAGAAATACAATGATTTTGGATGCATGGCACAATAACATTTCAAAAAATTCGACGTTGAACTCCATTTTGCTCAATGCGACATACCAACCTATTCACAACACACCAACTCTTCCCCTAGACCAAGTGATGAATATGAGTATCATCCAGCAAGCATCAGGTGATTTTGTAAAGGGAAATCATGGTCAACTTATTGTCCCATACGGACAATCCGCTACTGTAACTATCTATGGCATGGTGGATGATCCAAATGGAGGTTATGTTCACATGAGCGTTTCAAGACCGGACGGGATTGTCGAACAAGTTGAAGCTGATGTTACATCAGCAGGTGCATTTTATTACCCCCTCATATTTGATAGAAATTCTTTGACGGGTCAGTACAAAATCCATGGATCCTACGAGGACACTAATTTAGGAACACTCTTTCTTAATGTGACTGACAGTTCGACTCAACCTATTACAAGTAATCAAAGAATAGGTTTGACAGAAAATAATTCAATATCTCTTGAACAGATCAAAAATAATGCAAGATCATGGTCTCAAGGCAAAACAAATGATGATATTTTCTTGAATAATATTCAATATCTTGCCGGACTTGGAATGATAACAATTCCAGCCCCGTCACAATCACTAGATTATAGTACAATTATTCCGGCATGGTTTAAAAACGATGCTGGATGGTGGGCAGACGATCAAATAACAGACAAGGACTTTTTTGCAGGTCTACAATACCTGTTAAACAGTGGAATAATTTCTTTACACTAAGTTCAGTTTGAAACGGCATAGTTGAAAGCAGATGGATTGTCAGAAAGTATCCCCATGACAAGGGTGTCAAAAAATGAATTGAATTTGGGTTTGCCATAAAGGTTTTCAGCATAGAGACCTAGATTTATCACACTACCTTTTCCATAATCAAGTTCGTAGGTAGCAATTTTTTTTGGTTCTAAAAAGACTTTAAAGTCATTTCCATAGGCCAACTCATCACTAACAATTGCCTTATTGTCCAAAATGTCTTTTCGTTCAGCTCCGTAATCAATTATTATCTTGTCTTTTGGATTATTCACAAAGGTTTCTTCATCATTTGTATACCCAAAAACATTGTTGGTGAAATCTATCTGCTCGTTACCACGGGGCCAGTAATTTCCTCCCATCCAGTCGGATGTTTCATTAAACCACCTTTCAAGAGTACTCTTTCGTGCGACATTACCGTCAAATTCCCAGCCATGCCCCTTGATTAAAGTTACGCTGTTTTTATTTTCATTATAACTTACTTGTGCATAAAATACATTGCCATCAAGGAATATGATTTTGCCGCCATTATTTACAAATGTTCTAAGATTTTCATATTCTTGTTCAGTGACATATTCTTGAT
>JAWOLM010000163.1:0-3232 GCA_033853455.1 Nitrosotalea sp.
TTGATGATATTGCAAGACTTACAATTGCTAACGCCGTAAATAGTATGGCTAGATATTTGGGAATCAGATCTTTTGAAATTTGAAGGATCTTTGTAGCCCTAAAATGATTGTAAATCAAAAAGAACAACATGGCTGGAAAGGAAATCAATACTGCGGCATCTAGTGCTACAGGATTGTATACTGTTGCAAATACAACAAATCCAAGATAAGATACGGTAGCCAAAATTTTCAGTCTAAATAATAAAGACAGAGCAAGCCATGATGATGTTCCACAAACAATTACCAGCTCATCCAGATTCTTTCCAAGGACATGGGAAAGAAACGGTTTGTGATGGTTGACACGATTTTCAAGAGGAGCAATGTCTGTATGCAAATAAGATCCAATTGTAAAAATATAGAAAAATAAGACGAGTACAAATAGACCGGCTGATAATGTCCTTCTGAAAGGCCATTCCTTTTTCAACCCTCTTCTTACATTGAAACTAGAGGCCAAATGTCACCATCACGGAATGGCAGAATTTATTAGATTATAAAACTCGTGTTAGAGTTATCGCAAGTACAATCATACCTGCATGATTTCTAGATATGAAATATGTATTGATGAAAGCGTGTGATTCTCGTCCTTCGTGTTAGGGCATTCAGGTGAGATCAAGATTATTGAAATTTTTCTCGTAGATTTGTCTACCCTTGTCATTTAGGCTGACTAATTCATTGCCTCTCTCATCATTCTCCTTCTTTATCAAATCCATCTTCTTCATCCACTCGAGATAAAGAATGCACTTGTCATATCCCATGTTGCAACTTGTTGCCAGATTGGTTCTCTGTACATTATTGTTATAGTACAGAAA
Organism: Nitrosotalea sp.; assembly: GCA_033853455.1. Taxonomy (GTDB): domain Archaea; phylum Thermoproteota; class Nitrososphaeria; order Nitrososphaerales; family Nitrosopumilaceae; genus Nitrosotalea. Next base: position 849 of record JAWOLM010000163.1, read on the forward strand.
GATTACAAGTCTCTTGAATATCAACCAGTCTATCTTTCTAAGCTCTTTTTTTTGCACATTTTGTTTATCCGGAATGATTTCAGCAGTTCTGTCCCTATCAGAAGCGATCATATTAGAACTGATAGGCTTCATAGAAATCGTATATCTTTCCAGTGGTAAAGTATTGCGCATGTATTATACTATCATGACAAGAACCAAAAACCTCTTCTGAACAAATAACATGTTTTTTATTTTTGTACAAGTACAGTCTTACCCCATCTACACTTTGAACGTATTATCAAAATTATTCATCTAAAACGATTGTAACTATGCATTTAAGGGTTGCATAGCTATTCTATGTAACATTTTTGTATGACATACAGCAAGTTTTCAATTTCAGAGAATTATCGTCATTTCAAATTATGACATGCATGTAAATTAATCCTAGAAAATATTTTTTGATCAATAGTATTGAAGGTGAGTAATCCTTAAATTTTAAAACTAGAAAATCGTTTGCAATGAAACGATATGAGATGAGAGGATCGAAAAAAGCGTATACATCTCTAGCAGTAATTGCAGTCACAATGTTGTTGAGTGCGGCTCTTGTTGTTCCATCTTCGAATGCCTATGCCATCTCGCAAAATGGAAACAACAGGTCAGGAGACAACAACTTCTTCAGCTTGTTCTTCTCGCTCTTTGGGAATTTTCTAGGCAACCAGCCAAGCACCACTTCTACAGGAGATAATGCTGACACGCAGGGCGATGCAAAAGGCAAGGCAGTAGGCGGAGGAGATGATAACAATGAACAGTCAGACAGAAAGCAGCTAAAGGATCAGAAAGAAGATAATCCTCACGACAAGGACAAATGCAAGCCAAACAAACATGGCAAATACAATAAAGATTGTACAGAGGATCAAAATGGGCAGTGATAAAAAAACCATAGTTTGCATTCCTGGATATAACGTTGCAAGAGTTATTCGTGACTTGGTAAAAGAATGTAGAAAATACTGCGACGATGTATTAGTGTGTGATGACGGTTCAATTGATGATACCGCAGTAGAGGCTAAAAGAGGAGGCGCTATGGTCATCACTCATTCGAAAAATATGGGAAAAGGGGCTGCAATAAAATCACTTTTCAATGCTGTAAGAGAAATGAGGGCAGATGTAGTAGTAACAATAGATGGCGATGGCCAGTTCATGCCAAAGGAAATCAACAAAATTGCAAAGCCAATACAAGATGAAGAAGCAGACATTGTAATCGGTTATAGATTTCTTGGAAATAACGAAATACCTTCATATCGAAAATTTGGCAATAAAGTTCTCGATAAGATGACTAGTCTTGCATCCGAGCTACCTTTTAGAGATACTCAAAGCGGATTTAGAGCTTATTCCAGCAAGGCGGTACAAGAAATTAACTTTGAATCAAACGGATTCGGTGCAGACGCTGAAATTCTTGTAGATGCGTCAAGAAAAGGATTCAAAATTACAGAAGAGCAAGTAACCGTCTTATACAACACAGGAGAGCGTACTTCGACAAAGAATCCTGTTTCTCATACCACAGATGTGGTAAATTGTCTTGTAGAGCTAATAGCGCTCCGCCGTCCGCTTAAATATTTGGGAATTCCAGGTGCAGGTTTGACTGTGGTGGGAATATCTTTTGCAATTATGGTTTTGTCTCTTTTCAATCACACTAGATACTTCTCCATTCCCTGGACGCTCGTTTCCATGGGATCCATACTGATAGGAATAATGCTAATCTTGATGTCCGTTGTTCTCTATAGCATTGGTAAAGCTTTGAGAAGATCGTATTTGACTAGATGATTTTCATTGGAATCTTACGAATTTCAAAGGAATGACCCAAATGGAATGCATCAGATTTACGACCATTGGGCTGAATTAGCAAGAACATCATACGAATCACAAATAGATCCTGTCAATTTTCATAATATCGATCAACTGGTTTTCGCTGGTATGGGCGGTTCTGGCGCGATTGGTGATATTTTTTCTTCCATATTGGCAAATTCTGGGATTCATGTTGGAGTACTCAAAGGGTATTTTCTTCCAAAAACCGTAAATTCTAACACACTTGTTGTCGCAACCAGCATATCTGGCAATACTGCTGAAACGCTCACTGTCCTTGATTCTGCACATAAAAAAAATTGTAAAATAATTGCATTCTCATCTGGAGGAAAAATGAAAGATTATTGCACAAAAAATCGAATTGAACACAGACAGCTCTCACATATGCATTCTCCTCGAGCCTCTCTCCCTGTCTACCTATATGGTATGTTAAAGACGCTGAGTAATGTTATTCCAATAGAAAATTCTGAAATTCTTGAATCTCTCAGACTTTTAGATGGCCTGCAAAAAAAGATAAACTCATTAAATTTGAATGAAAAAAATCC
>JAWOLM010000164.1:0-3203 GCA_033853455.1 Nitrosotalea sp.
GCATTAGGACACTCATTGTCAAGTTACATGAAAAATACTTTTGTAAGACTCAAAGTGCTCAATAGCAGAAGCAGGACGTCATCATACAATCGCACACTTAGGTTTGCCCTCTTGCTTCTTTATTCCCTTAAAACAAAACTGGGCCTTCCGGATTCTACTGTGGAAAATTCTGCTTACCTTTACCGCAAAGCCATGCAAAAGAGAATCACAATTGGGCGCAGTGCAAAGGGCATAATGTGCGGGTCTATTTACCTCGCATGCAGACAAACCGATGTCCCGCGCTCCCTCAACGACATATCAAAAGCGGCTAATTTGAGCAAAAAAGAGATTAGTCGAGCATGCAGAAATCTTATTGAGAAACTAGAGATTAACCTAGTTCCTTCAAGTTCAACAGAATTTGTGACAAAGATAGCTCATGAGGCAAATATTAGCGAAAAGGCTAGGAGGGATGCACTAAACATTCTCTTGCAACTGTCGGAAAAAGGCAAGACCGCAGGAAAAAATCCAATGGCACTTGCTGCTGCAGCACTATACATGTCATGCGTTCAAAACGGAGAGAAGAAAACTCAGTTCGAAATATCCAAAGCCGCTGGCATAACTTCAGTAACCATACGAAACAGGTATACTGCGCTAAAAAAAGAGCTCAAAATTCAGGATGAAAAACAATAAACTGAAATCAGAAATAAATTTTCTACTCTAACCCAATGATCTAGAATGTTTGTGCGTATGTGGCCTTTCTCCAGGAAACTTTCTTCGCATGTGCCCTGACGGCCTTCCATACAATAACTCCAAGAACCACGCTTCGTGCTCAATCTCTTCTCTAAGAACGTCCTTTGCAACATCGTATGTAGCTGGGTCTTTGCCATATGTCATCTTGCATACGTTGTTCCAGTTTACAATGGCTCCCTGTTCTGCCTTTAGGCATTTTTCAAGTATTGCCTTTGTATCAGTTGGATTTGTTGGGAGTTGCAAAAACTCACAGCCTGACATCTTGATAAATGTTTGAGCATCAATTGGAAGTTTGCCTCCAAGCTCGTAAATTCTTGAAAGACATGACTCAAAATGGCTCAAGTCTTCAAGTCTTGCGTCTTCAATAACTCCCTTCAAAGCTTCCCCCTCCATTCCAGTACAATGAGCCCTGAGATTTGTAAAATAGTAATATGCTGTAAATTCAACCGATGCATTGTAAACTAAGGCATCTATCAATTTCTTGACGTCCACACCATTTTGTTCAAGCACCTTGACACCAACAACATTTGGTTCTTTCTTTGTCACAGATACGATTCAGGCTTGGTGGAAGATATAAAGAGTTCGTTATCTCACGGGGAGGCTTAAAATAGTTAGAATACTAATAATTAGTCATCTAAGTGATATGACAAAGTATGACTTTGAATCAAGTGTAGGATTTGTGGTAAACACCACTGCAAAGGCTTTCCAAAAAACACTTGATCTTGAGCTTAGAAAAAAAGTAGGTGTAACTATTAGCCAACTACGAGTGGTTGTAGCGCTCATACAACATCCTGGGCTGACTCAAAAAGAAATTGCGGACAAGGTAGGAGTTGAGGGAGCAACTCTTGTGCCAGTAATTGATAAAATGGAAAAGGAAGGCTTACTCAAAAGAAAACCAGATTCGAAAGACAGGCGAGTTAACAGAATATACCTGACTTCAAAATCAGACTCGCTTTGGAATTCTATGATGGAATGTGCTCTTCACGTAAGAAAAATATCTACAAGAGATATATCGGAACAAGAGATACAATCCGCACTAGAAACATTACGAAAGATATCAAAAAACTTGTCAGCATATTTTGAAGTTGATACAGTGGTTACAATTCCAAGAAAAAAATCTGAGATGAAATAAATGGTAATGTCAAATACGCCAACTGATGCATCTGATACAATATCTAAGACAGCATGGAAGACGCTCGTAATCCTAAGCCTTCTGGCAACAATGGCAATGTATGCAGAGACAATGCTTGTTCCAGCAATTCCTGATCTAATCAAGGATTTTCATATTTCTTATAGCACATCCTCATGGATTCTTACAACATATCTTGTAGCTGGAGCAATCATGACTCCAATTGCAGGTAAGCTGTCTGATATCTACGGAAAGAAAAAGATACTTCTTATCATCATAATGATTTACGCAGTAGGGGTATCACTTGGTGGTTTTGTTACAAACATCTATGAGATGTTGACCATCAGAGTAATTCAAGGAATAGGGATGTCTATGTTCCCAATAGCTTTTGGGCTGATAAGGGAGCAGTTTCCTCTACGAAAACTTGCAATAGGACAGGGAATCATATCGTCAATGTTTGCAGCAGGCGCCGTTATCGGATTGGTCGCAGGAGGGCATTTGATTCAAAACTATGGCTGGCAGGCTACCTTTTTTTCAATAATTCCCATAGTACTAACGCTGATAGTGATAGTACAGAGATTCATACACGTAAACGAGGCTCATCCAAACTGGAAGGACGAATCTCCATCCACGCCTAATCAGAAAATAAGCATCGATATTCAAGGCGCCGCTACTCTTACAGCTACCATTACTGCATTTTTAATGGCGCTTACCTTCGTAGAGACGGGCGACGATGTATCGTCTTCGACAATGCTTGGTTTGGTTGCAATCGGAATTGGCTCTCTTATACTCTTTGTAATAATTGAAAAGAGATCAAAATCCCCGTTAGTTGATCTGAAGATACTTCTAAACAAAACAATACTTCCGGGAAACATTATGATAATGGTTGTGGGCATGTCAATGTTCATGGTATTCCAGACAATACCTGTTCTGATTCGAAGTCCAGTGCCGCTAGGGTTTGGGGAATCACCTATAGCTACTGCAAACGTCCAGTTACCCTTTGCCTTGGTTCTGCTAATCTTTGGGCCGACATCAGGCTTTATCATTTCAAAGCTTGGTTCAACCAAACCAGTTATTGCAGGAAGCATAATTGGTGCCGCGGGATTTGCAAGTCTTTTGATGTATCATTCTACGGAATTTATGGTCTCGGCAAGCCTTGCAATTTTATCAACAGGTCTATCTCTCATCAATGTGGGCTCGATGAATGTAATTATGCTCGCAACACCAAAACAAAACATTGGTGCCTCACTTGGTATGAGCACACTCATCAGAATAATTGGAGCATCGGTAGGGCCTGCTATGGCAGGTATGTTTATGCAGACCCACAAGGCCTCAGTAGCGGGAG
>JAWOLM010000165.1:0-4120 GCA_033853455.1 Nitrosotalea sp.
GGATGTCAAGTTCTTGTCCTACAGTTGCCACGGTTGGAACATTTATCTTTTCTATCTTTGGGAGAGTTACTTGTTCAAATTTCTGCCAATAGCCAGCTCCAAATGGATAAGTTGGGTCGTCAAATGACTTTATTGTAATCGTTCTTGCCTCCGGTAAATAACTTTCAAGATAAAATGGGCCGTTGCTTATCATTGCATTTCCGTGTTCTTCTATCCAAGACATGCTAGAGTTGTATCTGAGGTTGCAATAGGTTGAATTCGCAAGTCCTATCAGTGCTGGTGGTATATCGTTGTCTTTTTCGAACTGTTGAAGATTAGAACGCATGATTTGTGCATCCTTTGGAACTATGAGTGATAGCCAGTCAACATTCTTGCTTATGGTGTCTGATCTCGAAAATGCTAGTTTGCCATCAGTGACAGATTTTTCCATTGCATACATCATCTCCCATGGCATGCTAGGCCAAACTTGAGCCGAGTCTGCAATCTCGTTTTCATCAAAATGCCAATAGTCTTGATAGACCTCAATTGTATCATTATCAATAACTCGTATCCCAATCAAGGTCTTGGCAGCTTGGTTTGCTTTTGGAGAATATTCAGAATCAAATGTCTTAGTTTGAGATGCTTGATCAAAGCCCCACTGGTAAAGAAAATAGATTCCATATAGAACATCATTCATATCCATATGACTTCCGTCGTGCCAGTTACTAAATTTCATATGAAATGTGACTTTACTTGCTGACTTTACACCCTCACCCACTTGGATCCATTTTTGTTGTTGAGGATCCCAACGAACGGCATCACTCGGCACATCGAGCGTCCCCATAGGTCCTGCAGTCTCGACTTGCCAGTTGGTTCGTACCGGAATTGTAAGGCCAGTATACGGATTTTTGAAATCACCTGGATCGGTTAGTGAGGAGGACATTTCTTGACTGTATGTATCAGTGAATCCTGCTATTGGGTTCCACGCACCTTGATAGATCTTTGCAACACCAATTTTCAAAGTATCAGAGCCATCGCGTGAGTTGATGGGGGTAAATCTTCCTGTTATACCTGCTCCAAAATCGTTGATTACTCCTTGGACTTTTTTGTTTGCAACATATTGATCTACCTGAGCTGCGAGAAAGATTCTCACTGATTCCTGTATGCCATCAACAACTCCCTCGTTTAGCAACGCAGCTCGCGTTTGTGCAGAAGTAAAGTTGCCAGAAAAAATTGCTTCAGATATAGAGTCGAGAGTAGAGTTATTGTAATTCCAGTAACCAGGATTGTTGAATCCCGGCATGTTTGAAAACCACGGAGAATACATTTGTGCAATGAGTACAGAATCATATCTTACAAATCCGCCAATGGTATATGCTTCGGTGTAAATGTTCCACTGCATATCAGCAGGATTTGATCCGTAAACTACCGAAAACGCTTTTGACAAGTCTCCGTAATCTTTCTTTACATCAAAACCAATCTTTTGCAACTGCGAGGCAAGAATTTCCCCTACGGATTTCCTTACCTGGTCATCGTTTCTAATAAATATAGTAATCTCTATTGGTTTTGAGTTATAGTACCATTTACCATCAATTTTTTGCGCCCCTGCATTTACAAGTGCATTTGATATCATTTGTTCTGCAAGGACTGGATTGTATTGAAAGTTAAATGACTGCAACTTGCCTAAAATTAAAAGATAATCTGGATCGTAGGGTTTGTATGCAGATATCATTGGAGAACCATATCCATTTAGTATCTCATCTACTATCATGTTTCTATCGACAAGATAGTTCAGTGCAAATCGTACATCTTTTATTGAGAATGGATTGAATTTTTCAGACGGGGCAGGATTTACAAGAAGACTATATTCAGTTCCTGTGGATTGGAAGACGTTGAGACTCTGCCGCAATTGTGAATTTACTTGGTTCGACGGAATCGCAGAATAATAAATATCTAAATTTCCGTTTTTTACCTCTTCTATGGCAGTGTTCGTATCAGAGTATTGAATAAACTCAACTTTGTCAACGTAAGTTCCTTTTTCTCCAAATGAGATCTTCGATCCTAAAATGAAGAGTGCTAGTATAACAACTAGCAATAGTTTCATGAATTGTTTTGATTTGAACCGTATATAACCATGGTTTATTCAGTTTGCAATACAATGACGCAAAATTAGGATTTTTCTAGCTGTTGATATAACCTGATCTTTATCTATCTTGATGTCGTTTTATAAATGAGAGAGGAATTATACTTTTGAATCTTCAAACACTTGTTAGGGGAATACAAGGAATAATTCCTGACGGAATATCTGTAACAGATTTTGCAATGGTTACACAGACGAGCGAGGAGTTGGCGCATAAGATCTTGGACAACCTAATGCAGAACGGCATAGGTACCTTTGAAAATGGTCTTGTCCTATTCAGCGAAAATGATAGGCTTAGGACTAGCATCCTTGCAATCACCATGGGTGCACCTATTGACGAAGTCTCCAGATTCCTCAATTGGCAGGATTTTGAATCTCTTGTAGCTGAAATACTTGAGAATAGAGATTTTGAGACCTTTCGAAATGTAGTTTTAACGAAACCCAGAATACAGATAGACGTGATAGGAATAAAGTCTGGAATAGCAGTTTTGATAGATTGCAAACATTGGAATAAGATGAGTCAATCTGCTTTAGAACAAGCAGTAAAAAAACAGGTTGAGCGCACAAAGCGATTTGTGTCAAAGGAGAAGGTGCAGGCAGCCATACCTGCAATTGTTACGTTGTATCAGCAGGAAACTAAATTCATCGAAAAAGTACCCGTAATTCCCATACATCAGCTAGATGCTTTTTGCGAAGAATTCTATGGTAACATAGAAGAGATTCACGCTTGATACATTGTATAAAAGAAAAAAGCCGTGGTTACTACTAGAAATACTTGTGTCATGCGCATTGCTCTGTCAAGAGCCTTTGAATAGTCTTCAAACTGCTTTGTGCCCATAACCTTTACGCTAGTTTCTTGTGCAAGCAATTCAAACGATGCAAGTGATATATTTTGCTCTGCTTTTCTTGCAAGTTGCAAAAACCACGACTTGGCGTTATCCACCTTTGCAAGGCTTCCAAACTCATAGTATCCGTGTTTGTTTCTAGCATTTCTTGACTTATAATGGGTATCAGAGGTGCAGATCTCAAGAAGGTTACATCCATTTTTAGAGAAATGACTTGCGATTTCTTCTCTTAGGCCATTCTGCATGTTGTTGGCGTCTGCCCATCCTAGGAAGAACTTTTCGTCTCCAATTTTCATGCACATGATTGCAATCTTTCCAGGTCCAAGATCATCAGTTTCTATGTTCAGGTCGTCGGCATTTGCAAATCCAACTTCAATTGGTATTGCATCCTTTGTTATCAAAGTATCAAGATTGGATTTTGCTGCCTTTAGAAGATCGTCTGCATCCGGGCTTGAGATTTCTTTACCCATCGCGTTATGGCTATCAACAATCAACACTCTTTCAAATCCACGATTTTTTCCATACTGTTCAAGCTCTGTTTTTACAGAGGTTGGTACGTCTTCCATGCCATATGGTGAAAGAGAAAGAATGAGAATAGCTGTTTTACCAAATAGTAATCCTACTGTCCTTGCTTTATTTACCTGAACTGTTACAGGTTTTGTACAACTGAATCCTTGCTGTACTGTTGAGCTCTTCTGTAAGCTTGCGAGGTATTGTTCTACTTGAGCTTTTGAAGGAAGGTTAAGAGAATGATCAGATACACTATGCATAACCATCGCAGATGAATTCAAGTTCTTGTAAATTAGATATGTAATATTGCTTCCACCGATTGGATGAAATGGTCCTGGATGTATATCGGGCAAAACAAGCCTACAGTCTTTATTTTTTGTTTTAAATAAAATCTGGAATGTTGAAACTTTTGATGGTTGAGAACGTTCCTCCATCATGGTTTCCATCTCTACAGGATCATTTCTTGTCAACGCTGCGACGTATGCTTGTAGAAAAGTATGTGTTCGTGTAAGTTTTCCTGTGGCCCTATCTGTAAGTATTGTCCAAGCAGTACCAAGAAAGATGAAAACAAGGCCAGAACCAATTGCGCTTGGATTGGATAGCATAGGAAACCATTGATCTGCAGGGACAAATGCAAAGAACATTG
>JAWOLM010000166.1:0-11039 GCA_033853455.1 Nitrosotalea sp.
TGTGAAGTTGGCGCAGCAAGTTTCATTGACAAACCTATCGCTACTACCATGAGTGGTACAAAGACTGTTCCTCCACCAATTCCAAATAAACTTGAGATAATACCAGCGAAGAAACTTGAACCTGCAGCAAAAACCATCATCTGTTTTGAGAAATTGTATTCCTTTGGTTCCATCTTTCTCCTTGAATAGATGTAAACACTCGATCCAATAAGCACGATACCAAATAGAATCTTAAACGTAGGAACAGATATCTCATCAGAGACATACGCTCCAAGTATTGTCCCAGGAATTGAAAGTAATGCAAGCTTTATGCCAAGAGAAAACACAATTCTCTTTTGTTTTGCGTACGAGACAGTAGATGCTACAGCGTTACAGAACGCTGCAAATAGACTGTCACTTGCTGCAAGCGTAGGCTGAAATCCAGCAAATGTTAATGCAGGAACAATGACAAACCCGCCTCCTAAACCTATCATTGAACCTATCACGCCTGCTGCAAATCCAAGTGGTACTAGCCAAATGTATTCAAGCAATACTAACACCAGAATGAATCTTCCATAGGTTAAGTGAGCGCGTCAAGCTTAATGGACCTTATATAGATGAATTATTTTGCAACCAGCAACTTCCAAAGATAGCCCTGCGAATTAGTTGAGAGCTCAATCTCAAAGTGCTTTCCTCCCAACGGTATCCCGTGTGTAGTACTGTTAGGCTCTTTTCCTTTCAAATGAAAATCGCGTAAAGCATCCATCATGTCTGATAGAGTAGTATAGTTACCAGGTTTTTGCTCATACCAGCACTGGCATACTGTTTCATTTATCACGTCGTCAAACAATGTCTTGACATCAGCGTAGTTACCAAATAGCGGATCAGATTGCGCAGTCGTAATTACAAGTACTGGGGCTAACGAAGATCCTATCATATTGAGATTGCCAAGAAAATCAGCATGTTCATCTTTAATTTCTGTAGATGTACAGTATTCAATCATTGCTTGCTTTGTCTGATTGGAAAGAAAGTTGCAATATTGATTAACATCATTAGGTGTACTAAACTTCAATGGTTTTGACATGTTAATGTTCTGAGTTATCAGAGTACTTCTTAAGTTAGAGTTTACTTCCTCGTAAGTGTAATCAAGTGTGTATGCAGATAGCCCTGTCTGAGAGTTTGATATTGTTGGTCCCACGTTTAATTGAGTCAAAATTATCACTGCAGCTGCAATTCCAACCGCAATAGCAATTCCAATGTATGCATATTTTTTTGAAATCACTATATCCGAAGTTTCTCATGCTTTAATAAAGGAATCTCGCAATCATGAATCTTAATTAATACCAAGATGCGTCTTGTGGATGTTGCGAATAATATTATGTGGTTTTGGTGTAGTTGGACAAAGTTTTGCAAAACTACTCCTTTCAAGATCAGAGGACCTTTATGCAAAACATGGACTCAAGCCTAGAATAGTAGGTGTGTTTGATAGTAAAGGTTCTGCGGCATCTTCTGCTGGCATTGATCTGAACAGGTTATTGGAGACCAAGAAAAAATATGGCAACATAAGGAAATATCACAACAAGGAAAAAGAAGCGAATGGTCTTGACATGATAAACGGTATGGAGGCCGAGGTCTTGATTGAAACTACCCCAAGCAATTACAAAGATGCAGAACCTGGCATGTCACATATTGTTACTGCAATGAAAAAGGGGTTACATGTCATTACTGTGAACAAAGGCCCGCTTGCATTGGCTTTTCCTTCATTGATTGAGCTAGCTACATACAATCAAGTACAATTAAAGTTCAGCGGAACGGTAGGCGGTGGTACTCCAATACTTGATTATGCAAAAAATAGTCTAAGGGGAGAAAGGATAGTGTCTTTTCAAGGAATACTTAACGGAACTACAAACTACATTCTAACTAATATGGCAGGAGGTATGACGTTTAAGACTGCGTTAGCAGATGCAAAGAAGAAAGGGTACGTAGAAGCTGACGAATCTCTTGATATCGATGGATTTGATGCGGCGGCGAAACTTGTCATACTTGCAAACTGGATAATGGACATGAAAGTAACAATCAAAGATATCAAAAGAATGGGGATTAGAAAGGTAGGAACTTCAGATATCAAGAAAGCAGCCAATAATCACGCCGCTGTGAAATTGATTGCCTCATGTAACCGAGATCTCGAAGTGACCCCAAGAGAAATTCCTCTTGATGATCCTCTTTGTGTCAACGGCACGCTTAACGCAATTACCTTCAATTCGGAACATTCTGGCCAGCAGACCATAATAGGTCGAGGGGCAGGCGGCATGGAGACTGCAAGTTCCATATTGCGCGACTTGCTTGATATCAAACAGGAAATGGCAAGGGTTTGAAATCTCATCCATTATCCAAGACAGATAGTAACAAGATATTTGAGGAAATATCATCACAATGGAAAACTGAAATTCCAAAAGTAAAGACACTTGTAAAGCATGAGATAGATGAAGAGACGTCAATCATTACGGGGGATAGATTCATGGCAATTAAGACTAGCACATTATATTTGCCTTTTCTTTCAGATATCTCTTTGCTGGAAAAATTTCCAAAAGTAACGGTCGATGCAGGAGCCATCAAGTTCGTCTGTAATGGAGCAAACATCATGCGCCCTGGAATCAAGAAATTTACTAATTTTGAGAAAGATCAGATTGTGTGTGTTACTGAAGAGAGTCATAACAAATTTCTTGCAATCGGAAAATCTTTGGTGTCAAGTGATGAAATGGAAAACATCACAAAGGGCGAAGTTGTCAAGAATTTGCATTACATATCTGACAGGTATTGGGAAGCTGCAAAAACAATAAAAAAGTAATCAGTTTTGAATTGATTCCCTTATACCCTTCTTGTCGCAGACAAGAATATCAATTCCATCCCCACTTGCAGAATCACGCATTATTGCTGATTTGACAGATTTTACTGCAAGTGCAACTGCGTCCTTTTCCTGCATTCCTTTTTTGAACTCCTGATCCAGTACTCCTAGTGCCATCTCTGCACCAGTTCCTACTGCCGCATAGTCATCAGGAAGAACAGAGCCCAACGGATCGAGGGTATAAATCGACGGCTCGCCATCGACACCACCTACTATGACCTGCGTCAATAAAGGATAAAATCTTCTTTCATACATTAAAGATGACATCATTTTAGCAACTGAGTTAGGAGGAATTTCCCTTTTTAGTTCGAGTTTTCTAATCTTTGTTAATGCTCGCATCTGCATTGCAAGAACTTGCATGTCTGCAACCATTCCTGCACAACATGCACCTACAAAGTCTGTTATCTTAAATGTCTTTTTTGTAGTTTTGCTTACGACGAAATTACCGTATGATATTCTTCTTTCACTAGCTAGTACAATACCGCCATCATAGGTTATTCCAACTGCAGTAGCCCCTGGCATATACATATAAGCCATATTGAAACTGCAAAACGAGCACAATAAAGGCCTTTCTCTAAATCAAGTAATCTTATTTTTGACGAAATTTTACAATTGATAAAAGGATCTCTCCTCTAAGCGCTAAATTTTCGTATTATTTTACACATACATTTCGTAGTCTTTTTGAGCAGATCTATTCTCGCAAATTCGTTTGGGGAATGTATCCTTGCATAGACATAGGTGCTACCAACCGATATACATGGTGCCTTCAACACTTTGGCAAAAGAATGCATTGGTCCTGTACCTGCAGATGAGACACTTATTATTGATCTTCCAAAAGACTCATCTGCTGCATCTTTTATCATCTTGACAAAGGGATCAGATATTTTGGTTCGTGATGCAGCCTCCCCATGAATCATGCGCACTTGAATATCTTTGAATCCTTTCTCCCTGAGATGATTTTGGAGTCTTGATAATTGTTTTTTCGGATTCATTTTCGGCACTAGTCTGAAATCAATTTTTACTAAAGCCTTTGAAGGCAAAACAGTTTTTGCTCCAGGTCCCTCCCATCCAGAGGAGAAACCTGCAATGTTGCAGGTAGGATCACCTACCACTGCTTTTTGTATATTCATACCTTTTTTATTTCCAACAAATCGGGTAATCCCGTATTCTTTTTTGAATGATTTTTCATCAAATGGTTCACGAGCAATCACATCAAGTTCTTGTCGTGTGAAACTATCTACTTCCTTATACCAGTCTTTGATGAGAATTTTTCCATTCTTGTCTCGGAGTGTCTTTAATGCTTCAACAAGCCTCCAAGCAGGATTTTCGATCAATACGGCTAAGCTGGAGTGTGCGTCTCGAATAGATTCCTTGATAGAGAGTTCTACGTACAATAGTCCTTTCATACCAAGACTAATGATTGGTCTATCCTTCTCATCAACATAACCAAACTCCCAGATTACACCATCACATGAAAGCTTCTTTTGATATTTTATGAGATAATCTTCGACATGCGTGCTCCCAATCTCCTCTTCTCCTTCTATTAGAAATTTGATATTACATGGCACATCGCCAGTTGTTTTGAGAAATGCCTCGACTGCTTTAATTCTGGTGACAAGTTCTCCTTTATCATCCGCTGAGCCACGACCGTAGATTTTGTTCCCATATCTCTTTCCGCTAAAAGGATGGTCTCTCCACAGTTCAAGTGGCTCCTCAGGTTGTACATCGTAGTGATTGTAAAATAATATTGTTTTATTCGGATTTTTTTTAGATTTTACCTCACCGTATACTGCAGGTGGAACCTTCCTGTCTAGACGCAATATCTCTGACCTAATTCCGGATTTTTTCATTAATTGAGATACAAGGCTTGCACATTCTTCAAGTCCCAAATTTTTTGCAGAAACACTTGGCTGTCTGATTAATTTCTGCAGGTCAGAAATCAATGATGGTATATTTTTGTCAATGTATTTTTCTTGCATTAGATCTCACTTGGTCCTGTCAAATGGTTTCATTACAGTTGGAATGAATTCTAACAGATCAGTAGCTACAATGTGTAAACCATTTTTCTTCTGTGCCATCATTCCAGCCTTACCATTTATGAAAGCCGCAGTAGATGCAGCCTCAATTGGATTTCTGTTCTTTGATAGCATTGCAGCAACTATACCTGATAAAACGTCTCCCGTTCCACCAACAGTCATTGAAGCCAGATTCTTAGGATTGAGAAAAGTTTTATGCTCATCTGAAATAATATCGGTCGGCCCCTTTAGCAATATCGTAACTCCATTTTCTTTGGCATGTTTTTGCACTATCGTCACCCTTTGCTTCATGTTATCAGGTGGCATTTCGCCAAACAGTCTTTTGAATTCGCCTGAATGTGGTGTAACTATGACTTTTTTGTCTTTAATCTCTGACAGAATTTCTGGCACAAGAGCGCTTGCATCAAGGGACAACATCACTGCTCTATCAAGAAGATCCTTTACAAGCATCTTTAATGCCTCTCGGTCTTGGATTCCGAGTCCCATTCCTATCGTAGCTGAGTGAAGATCTTTTGGAATTATTCCAACAAGTTTTCTTGCTGCACCCCTAGTAAGCTTGGCATCAGCGAGTGGGATCACAATAAGATTGGGCGAATACGCTCGTGTTGCTGCAACATTGATCTTTGGAACGCATGTATAAACTAGATCAGTACCGGTTCGGAGTGCCGCAAGAGATGAAAGTATAGGTGCTCCATGATAAAGATAGCTTCCGCCCAGAACTAGAATCTTGCCATTATCACCCTTTCTTGAAGTAATCTTTCGTGGAGGAATGAATCCTCTTACAATCAGAGGAGATAAGATTTTGATCAACGAGTCTTTCTATTTTTTCTATCTGGATAAACCTTCGTCTTGGCCTGTTTCTTCATCTGGTTTTTCTGGGACTTGTTCTGTCATGTTTCTTCTAAGATCTTTTGGAGTGGTAACCTTTCTGGCAAATGCAACATACGTTGTGTGACCAATTCCACGAAAAGAATGCCTGGTCTTGCCCAATCGTGCTTCTATCGTTCTTACAATCTGCTCAGTAAACTCCATATCAAAAAAGTCGTTTTCCCACAACGAGACGGCGAGTTTTTCCAGCTGGTTCATCGTAGGACAAATTGCCACTATGAAACCGCTTCCTTTGAGCATTTTTCTTGCTTGAGGTACTACAGTCCACGGATCTCCAAGATCTACAACCACTAAATCTACATCAGTCTGTGGCATCTTCTTTGAATTTTTTATGTCAAGTTTTTCCATTGTAACATATTTTGATACTCCTGCTCTTTCGATATTTTTGCGTGCGATTGCCATGAAATTTTCATCCACATCGTATGTGTAAACACGTCCACGTGGTTTTACCAGACTTGCAAGAAATGTTGTAAGAGAACCACTTCCAGTTCCAATTTCAACTATTTTCTGTCCGCTTTGCAAGCCAGTTCTTGCTGCAATATATCCCAAGTCTTTTGGATAAACAATCTGCGTACTACGCTGGCTTTTCATAACATAGTCGTACACAGTTGGTTCAAGAAGATAGATTATCTTTCCTTTATTGGTTTTGATTGCACTTCCATATTCCTTTCCTATTACTTTTTTATGATCAATGATACCAACATGAGTGTGGAATTGTTGTTTTCTTGATACTTTCATCAACCATTTTTTTGAGTCACTGAAGAAGAACAACACGTTGCTGCCCTGTTTTATTTTCTTCACAAATATGCCTGATTCACTACGGATAATAGTATTTCCAAATTTTAAAAAGCTAAATTACATCCTATCAGGAGCATCAATTCCTAAAAGTGAGAGTGCTTTTACCAAAGTTTCCTTGAAAGTCCAAACTAGGCACAATCTAGCGTTTATCAAATCAGGAGACTCTGCAGTAAGCACCTTTACATGCTCATAAAACGAATTAAATGAGACTGCAAGATCATAACAGTATCTAGCGATTATTTTTGGAGAGAGATTCTTGGCCGAATCTTCTACCTGAATATCGAACTTGCCAACAATCTTTACAAGATTTCTTTCGTACGGGGTAGACAAAAGATCAAATGACACATTAAAATCTGGCATTTTTCCTGCTTTTTCAAGAATTCTAATTGCCCTTGCATACGCATATTGTATGTAGGGACCAGTATCTCCCTCCAAGCTTAGAGATTCAGCAAGGTCAAACGTTATAATTTTGTCAAGATCTTGCTTTATCATAGCGTATCTTAGAGCCCCTACTGCTACCTGCTCTGCAATCTTTACTAATGAAACTTCGTCGAGTTCAGGATTTCGTTTCTTCGCTTCTTCATAGGTTTTGACACCTAGTATGTCAAGAACATAATCGGCGTTGACATAGATCCCTTTTCTACCAGACATCTGGATAGATTTACCTCCAGTCTCAATGTTGAGAGTTTTTGCAGTATCAGGACTCAGAGTAACTGATTCATACCCTAGATGAATATATGATTTGTTTAGAGACTTGAAATCTAAAATTATTTTTGTAATGATTTTTTGTAATCTTGATTGCCGTGAGTCGATAACTGTAATTACTTTGTCTCCTGTAAAGTCAAGTTTTGTTCCAGTTTTTTCAAGAGTTGTTTGCCAGAGCACTTGATGATTTCTCTGAATCATATATTGGTGGTAGTAAAATGGATCTTCAAGTATACCAAGTTTCCACGCAGCATATGGAATGTCTTTTGCGATGTAAGTCGCGATACCATTACTTCGAACTAATATCTTATCTTCTTCCACTTCAGAGTCTGATCTTATCATCCAACAGCCAGCGTTTTTGCCCTCCTCTTCAAGGTAGATAATTCCCATAGATTTCATCTTCTCAAAGACCATTTTCCATAGACCAGAATGGACTATCTGGGACTCAAAATTCAAGCAGTCGTATGTCACTCCCAGTCTCCAGCATGTTTTGAGTTGTTCTTCTAAAACCCTACGGGTTATCGCATCTCCAAATTTTGCAGTATCTGACTTGCCTTCTTCGAGTTCTTTTAGAACTAGGCTCCTTTTTTCGGCAAGATCTTTCTCCTTTTCGTATCTTTCAGTAATAGCTACGTATACAATATCACCACAATAATGATCAAACTTTTGTCCCTGTGGTGGCTCCTTTGAGAATCCGCCATACATGAATCCCACTATAATATCCGCTACTTGGAGTCCAGAGTCGTCAACATAATTCAGTACGTTTACTTCATAGTTTGCTTTGCGCAAAATTCTCGCAATGGTATCTCCTATGATGATATTTCTTACATGACCTATGTGTAATGCCTTGTTTGGGTTGACACTTGTATGCTCTATCACAGTTTTAATTCCCTTACCGAGATCAAACTCACCATAGTTTTTGTGCAGAGACGATTCAATAGTAGATTTCATGAGTACAGAATAATTTGCTACGAAGTTCAGATATCCCGAAGGATGTACGTTTACTTGCGATACTAATGTAGTTTCATTTTTTTTGTATTTCTCTGCAATGATTTCTGATATTTCAGATGGTTTTTTCTTGAGAGGTTTTGCAAGTAAAAATCCAATGTTACAACTTACATCTCCAAACTCTGGCTTTGACGCATCGGATATATCAAAGGCAACTTTAGGATACCCAAGATCAGTAGATATTTTTTGTATGTTTGATCTGATTTCGTCAAAAAGGAGTCGTAGTGTCATGTGTTATTTCACTAAAAGTTTTAATTCAATTTTTTCAAGAGCTTCAATTACCCCATCTCCCTCACGACCCTGAACGGCCATCGTGGCGCGGGATTTTACATCCTCTGAAGCATTTCCCATTGCTACACTTACATCTGCTAGTTCAAAGAGAGGAATGTCTGTCTCACTGTCTCCTATCGCAATCACGTCCTTTCTTGAAGCTGAGAACATCTTCATAACCTCGAGGAATCCGTTTGCCTTGTTAACATCTTTAGAGTTTATGTGGTATGCATACATACTATCAGAAAGCTGGACATCATAATTATTTTTGAATAAAACTTTTTTTCCAAATTCAATATCAAAATTTCTTTCAAGAACGACTTCAGTTATGCGTGGAAAAACGGGCTTTTCTACTGTCTCCGGTATTTTTGTTTTTAGAAACTCAAATGCCTTTAAACATTCCTGCTTCTTTCCAATGAGTTTGTGTTCGTCAGGTCCTGACGTAATGATTCCACCATTTTCTCCAACTGCAATCCTCGTTGTTCCTCCAAAGACAGAAAGAACGTAAGCTTCAATCGATGATCTTCCTGTTACATAGATTACTTTGTGGCCAAGTTTAACAAGATATCTCAGTGCGGCAAGGGCATCAAGGTCTACTCTTCCTCCCTTGTTATCTGTTATAGTGCCATCTATATCTACTGCAAATATCTTCGGCCTCATGCAACTCACATATTACCTTGGGCAATAATAACTGATACCGCTTAAAGTTTACACATAATATCTAAAATTCAATTAAACTTTTTTTACATCAAAAAATTACTGAGGTTTTGCTTTAAATTGGAAGAATATCTCCTTCCTCGAACCATCCTGATCCCACGCAGCTATCTTGTACCTGCCTGAAGTCCTCCATTGTTTTGAATCAAACTTCAGCATAGTGGAATAGGTACCCTTTTGGGAGTTGTGATATTGATCAATGCTAAAAATTTCTTTTTCAGATGGGTCCAATATTACAATGTGCATTGTTTGTTTAGGGTTAAGCGTTTCATAGTCTGCTTTTAGTTTAATGTATTCCCCTTCATTGTAAATTGCCTTATCCAGGTTCAGTGTAATTTTATTTGCCATTTGTTTGACCTATTTTTTTGAATTTAGAATATATTCCTAGCCAGAAATCATTACCGTTAGCTAAAATATAGACATCAAGTAATTAGAGCGTGACAAGAAAGGGTAAAGTTGCTGAGATCTTCAGTAGGGCTTTACATCATGACAATCCTGACTTGTATTTTGTCGGTTTTCTGGACTTTGGCACGATTAGGGAGGTAACATTGACCGAGTTTCTCAGGCTGTCTGAAAATTTTGAAGCGATACCAGCTACCAGAATTATGCACATAAGAAAGAGAGATGAAATTTTGTTTTCCAAATCAGGAAGAAAAGACCCTACTACATAGTTCATGGATAATATTGGATTAATATACAGAAGGAACCAACCATTGTATTATGATGATTGACTTTTTAAAGCCAATATTAGAGAATCCTTTCTTTGTTCAGTATGGGCTTGTTGGTCTTTTCCTAAATTGTGTCTTTGCGTCCGTCATACCTTTTCCTATCGTGATAACATCAACTGCACTTTTGCTTGATGGTGAGAATCCGGGTTTAGTCTTCATATTTATGGCTATAGGATCTATTGCAGGTGGAATTTTGACGTATTTCATAGGTTATGATGGGAAGAAGATGTACAAATTGCTTAGAAAAACGCACAAGGAGAAACATTATCAAAAGAACTTTGAGATGCTAAACAGACATGGTTGGGTGGTAATTTTTGCTCTAAGTCTTGTACCAATACTAACAGAGATTGTCACAATAATAGCTGGAGTAAAAAGATACAATTTCAAAAAATTTGCCATAGCCATGGCAGTTGCACGAACGACAAGTGCTTTTGCCTCAGTTTATTTTGGAAGCATGTTTGCTCAATATTTCACCTATCTAAAAGCTTAAGATTTGAAACAAATATTCAGTGTTAAGATTTTATTCAGCAAGAGAGATAGATAGGTCAATGGGAATACCAGAAAAAATCCAAGCCATAAAAGATGAGATGGCAAGGACACAGATCAATAAGGCAACAGAGCATCACATTGGGCTACTCAAGGCCAAACTTGCCAAACTTAAAAAAGAACAGGAAGAGGTAAAATCAAAAGGTTCTGGAAGTTCAATTGGGTTTGATGTAAAAAGAACAGGAGATGCCACCGTTGTTTTTATCGGATTACCAAGCGTAGGCAAATCAACATTGCTTAACAAACTTACCGGTGCGAAATCTGCCGTTGGTGCGTTTCAATTCACAACTACAACAGTAGTGCCAGGAATGATGGAGCATCGCGGTGCCAAGATCCAGGTTCTTGATCTTCCAGGAATTATCAAAGGAGCATCGACTGGAAAGGGATTGGGTAAGAGAGTTCTAGCTGTTGCAAAAAGCGCAGATTTGGTTTTGATAGTATTAGATGTATTCCAACCATATC